>JAWKPF010000016.1 GCA_041390825.1 Thermomicrobiales bacterium | reverse complement strand
GATCTGAATCGAGCGGTCGAAGAGAAAGAGCCCCACGCCAGACGCTGTACGGGCGAGATAGATGCCCCACCCCCGGCTGCGGTCATGCACGATCAGTCCCGGATTGGCGGTACGCAGGACCCTGCGCAATGCCTGGCGTCCCGGCTCGGGCCAGGGTGCGGAGTCGAGTGACTGTTCGATGCTGGCTGCCTGCTGAGCGATGCGGCGTTCTTTTTGTTCGGCGGTCGTGCGTGTGCCAACGAGCAGCCGGTAGTCTTCGAGCAGGTCGTCGCCATCCGGCAGCCCGATCAGGCATCCCTTGCGCACGCCGATGATGTCCCCGCCGATCTCGATGATGTCATCTTCCAGTTGGCGGATACGCTGGCCGGCCTGGAACTGCGCCAGGCTCTGCTGCAGCATGGTGCGCACACGTTCTCCATGCGGCGGATCCCAGAGATTGAGCACGGTGTTGTAACGAACCGCGAAGGCCGAACGCACCGGCTCAAGCGGCCCGGTGGCGATGGTGAGCATCTCGCGGAATGGCAGCCATGGCGAATAGGGCACGACCACATGGCCAAACGCATCCATCCCCCGGCGCCCCGCCCGGCCCGCCATCTGCTGGAATTCGTTCGGTTTCAGCACGCGACGCCGGCGTCCGTCCCACTTGCTCATTCGTCCGATGACCACCGAACGGGCGGGCATGTTGACCCCAAGCGCGAGCGTATCGGTCGCGAAAACGACCTGCATCAATCCGAGCCCGAAGAGCACCTCGACCAGCTGCTTGAGAACCGGCAGCAAGCCGGCGTGATGGAATCCAATCCCCCGCCGCGCCAGACGGGTGATGATCTTCACTTGTTCCAGTTCGTGGTCCTCGGGACGCAATGCCGCCAGCGTAGTCGCAAGCACCGACTCGATACGAGCTTCCAGCGCCTCGTCGACGAGATTCGGTCGGATGGCGGCCAGACGCTCGGCGAACACCTGGCAGTCGTTTCGGCTGAAAAGGAAATAGATCGCCGGGAGCATGTCGCGCGCGGCCAGCTCGTCCACGATCTCGTGCGCCAACGGTTCGTCCATGGTCGGGGAGTCCTGCTCGGACCGCCCACGCTGCGACGTCCGCCGTCCCACCTGACGGCGCGCCTCTCCACCGAGATTGTTGAACGTCTTGACGACCTCGCCCTGCGGATCGACCACCATATTGAGCTTGGAGTCGACGAAGTAGTAGAGCGACAGCGGAACCGCGCGATCGTAGTGCGTCACCAACCGGATCGGCCGGTGCGTGCGCCCAATCCACCCGGCAATCTCCTCGGCGTTGGAGACCGTGGCCGAGAGACAGACCAATTGCACATGCTCCGGGCAGAGGATGATCGACTCTTCCCACGTCGTGCCGCGCTCCGGATCGGCCAGAAAATGGATCTCGTCGAAGATCACCGTATCGACATCGTCGACATCCCACGGTGTCTGCAGAAGCATGTTGCGCAGCACTTCGGTGGTCATCACCACCACCTGGGCGCCCTTGTTCTCGGTGACGTCACCGGTCAGCAAGCCAACCTGGTCGCCATAGAGCTGACGCAAGTCCCGGAATTTCTGGTTCGAAAGCGCCTTGATCGGCGTGGTGTAGATCACGCGTCCCGTTCGGCGGAATGCGGAATAGACGGCATACTCCGCCACCACGGTCTTGCCAGTGCCAGTCGGAGCGGCCACCATGACCGAATCGCCGTCGATGAGCGCGGCAATCGCTTCCTGCTGGAAGGTGTCGAGTGGAAACGGGTACAACGCGGCAAACTGATCGAGCGCGACCTGCTGAGCTGGCGTCGGTACGAAACGCGAGAGAGGAACGTGGTCGTCGGCGGGAACGGGAACTTCGACCGCAGCCTCGACCTGGTCGACCGGTTTCTTGCGGCGCGCGCGTTTTGGTTTCGGTGCGGTAACGTCGGCGGTCAGGGTGTCCACTCCCGCAGGGGCGGCGAACTCGCGTCCGGGGAAGACGCGCAGGCAACTCGAGCAGCGGCGAGAATACCACCTCGGAGCCGGGAACGATTCGCGCCGGCCCTTGACGGGAACGCATATGCGTATCGGCATCAACGGATTGTTGCTTTCGAATCGGCTTGGATACCGGCAGTCGGGAATCGACCGCTACATACGCGGTCTGCTCTCGGTCCTTCCCGAGGCATTGCCGAACGACGAGTTGATCGTCTACACGAATCCCACCGCCATCGATGCTGGTGGAACTCTCTCCGTCCACACGGTTCCCTCCTTCACCGAAAACAAAGCCCTTCGGATCGTTTGGGAGCAGGTTGGATTGCCGCGCAGCATCCGCGCCGATCGCCTCGATCTCTTTCACGGAACAGCGTTCGCCCTACCATCACGGCTGACCGTCCTGGGCGTTGTCACGATTCACGACCTTGCCTTCCTGCGATGGCCAGATCAGGTGCCCAGAAGCAGGGCGAAGCATCTTCGCCGCGCGGTCGTTGCCGCGGCGAAGCAATCCACACGCCTCATCGCGGTGTCGGAGGCCACGAAACGCGACGTCGTCGAACTCTTGCAGGTCGATCCCGATCGGATCGATGTCACGCCGCTGGGCGTCGACCCAGCATTTCATCGTCCCGCGGGCGAGGCGATCGTCGAGTTTCGGCACGTCAACGAGCTCACGCGCCCGTTCATCCTTACCGTTGGCAACCGCGAGCCGCGCAAGAACCTGCCGGCAATGATCCGCGCTTTCGCGAAGGTCAAAGACGACATCCCGCACGATCTCGTCCATGCTGGCGGCGAAGGATGGAATGCAGACGAGCTCGAGCGCGCCGTCGCTGAAACGAAGCTGGGCGAGCGGTTGCGCTTCGTCGATTTCGTCCCGCATGCCGAACTGCCACTCTGGTACTCCGCGGCCGACTGCTTCGTGATGCCGTCACTCTACGAAGGGTTTGGACTGCCCCTGCTGGAGGCGATGGCCTGCGGGGCGCCCTCGATTGCCAGCAACCGGTCATCATTGCCGGAAGTGGCGGGCGATGCGGCATTTCTCTGCGATCCCGATGTCGATTCGCTTGCCACGGCCCTCGTCACCGTTCTGCACGATGGCGAACTTCGCTGCCGGCTCCACGAGGCTGGACCCAGACGAGCAAGCGGTTTCACCTGGAGGCGAACCGCGGAACTCACCGCCGATGCGTACCGAAAGGCGCTGACGCATGCCTGAGCACGTGCGCGACATCTCGGAATTCGCGCTCATCGAGCGATTGCGGGACGCTTTGCCCAGTGTGGCGCGGTCCAGCGACAGTGTTCCACTCGGCATTGGCGACGACGCCGCGCTCTGGATTCCACCCAACGGCGAATCGGTCTTGATCACAACCGATTCACTGATCGACACAGTCCACTTCCGCACCGATTGGACGAGCTGGCATGACCTCGGGTGGAAATCGCTGGCCGTGAACATTTCCGACATCGCCGCCATGGGCGGATCCCCACAGCTCGCAACTGTCTCGCTAGCATTGACCGGCAATGAACTGGTCGCCGACCTCATCGCGCTCTATCACGGGATGGGGGCGATCGCCGAGCGATACGGTGTGGTGTTGGCCGGCGGGGATATCGTGCGCGCGCCGCATGACTTCGGGATTCACGTCACGCTTCTGGGCGTCACACGCCACGGGAAGCACCTCACCCGAGGCGGAGCGCGGCCGGGAGATGCGATATGCGTCACCGGCACACTCGGGGCGGCCGCGGCTGGTGTTGCGCTCCTGCAATTGCCCGATGACGATCCCCGCCGAACCGCCGCGACGGCGCCGCTGCTGATCGCTGCGCACACCCGACCCGAGCCTCGTGTGGAAGCCGGACGCATCGCGCTCGAAGGCGGCGCCACCGCGGCCATGGACCTGAGCGACGGACTCTTTGGCGATCTGCCCAAGATACTGGCTGCCAGCGGGGTGGACGCGACCATCGATCTGGCCGCTATCCCGGTTGCCGCATCGATCGGCGCGCTCTTCCCGGATCAGCGACTCGAGCTGGCCACGCGCGGCGGAGAGGACTACGAGCTTCTGCTGACCATACCGCTCGATCGGGCGCATGGGCTGCGAAACGAGCTGGAACGGATCGGCCAGACAATGACGGTCATTGGCGGCATCGGCCCGAAATCGGACACGCCAACCCTGTTTGCGCGCACGCCGGACGGCCAAGCCTCTCCGGTCATCCCTGGCGCATTCGACCATTTCCGTTCCTCGACACCACCTGCAGAGTAGGCCGATCTTCGCTACCCTGCCGAGCATTGTTTCCAGCACACCGGATGGGATGGCCAGACCATGTCGAATCCGCGAGAACGCGAACTGGCGCTCGAACTCCTGCTTGGTCAGCGAGCCTTCGTCGATCTGCCAGACATTGATGAAGCGGAAGCGCGCGCGCTCATCCAACGTTACTTGTCCGAGAAGGCCGCTTACGGGCCGATGAATGTGCCAACGTCGGTCCGCGCCAGCGCGACGATCCTGCGTGACCAGCGTGGTGTACCGCACATCTCCGCCAGCGATCCCTACGATCTGTTCTTTGCGCACGGGTATGCCCAGGCACAAGACCGGCTCTGGCAGATGGACTACCTGCGACGCTGGGCCCATGGACGTCTCTCGGAGGTGCTTGGTCCCGAAAAGCTCACGGAGGACATCGTCGCGCGCACGCTCGGCATCACCGAGCTGAGCCAGGAACTGCTCGAGGGGTCGCACGCCGAAAGCCGCGACATGTTTCTCGCGTTCGCCGATGGCGTGAATGCCTGGATATCGGCGCTGCCGGCGGGATTGCCGATCGAATTCGAGCTCCTCGGATACGAACCCGATCCGTGGTCGGCCACCGATTCGGTTGCGATCTTGCGACGCTGGGCGTGGTACCTGACCGGCCGCCTGCCCGTCATCTCGACCCCGGAGGTCGTGCGCGCCACGATTGGTGACCGGGAAGCGGCGTTCTATCAGCCAGATGGTCCGCTCGTCTACATCGTCCCACCGGGATCGTACCTCCCCGAACCGCGCTGGCCGCACTTGCCGATGGCCGACGGACCCGATACCGCCTGGGGACCGCAGGAGCCGGGCGGAAGCAACAATTGGGCAATTGCCCCTGGGCTATCCGCGGGTGGGTTCGGCATGGTCGCCTCCGATCCGCACGTCTATTTCAATCTGCCCTCCGACCTGACCGAGGTGCATCTGCATGGTGCGGGATACGACGTGGTTGGATCGGCCTATGCGGGAGTCCCGATCCCACGGATCGGGCGGAACCGCGATCTCGCCTTTGGCATCACCAACAATATCTGCATGCAGCGCGATCTTTACGTCGAACGGCTGCATCCGGAAGACGAGAACCGCTACCTCGACGGGGACGAATGGCTCCCGATCGAGCATCGGACGTCCGAGATCGCGATTCGCAACCAACCTGCGCGGATGCTCGACATCCGCTTCGCCCATGGACGCCCAATCGTCGACCACATGGTTGCTGACGCAGCCCTCCCACGAAACATCTGGGAGCCAGAACGAGGCGCGCGCACCGCGCTTTCGCTGGCATGGGTCGGATTCGAGCGATCGGACGAACCGAAGGCGTTCATGGATCTCTGCCGGTCGCGCACCGTCTCAGACGGCCGCCAGGCGCTCTCCGGCATTCGTTGCGCCACCTGGAACTACGTGCTGGCCGACACCCACGGCGCGGTGGCCTATCAATGCACCGGTGCCCTCCCCCTCCGCGGGCGAGGCTGGCGCGGGTATCGGGACGCCAACGATCCGATCGACGCCTGGCAGGGATATATCCCGTTCGATGGTCTCCCCAAACTGGACAATCCGGCACGTGGCTGGGTCGCAAGCGCGAACAATCCGACCGCCCCGCCCGATTATCCCTATCCCCTCAACGGCGCCTGGACGGTGGAAGATCGCGCCGCGCGCGCCGAAACCCTGCTCGAAGAGCTGACGCCGCACACCGGCCAGTCCTTCGCCGCGATGCAGACCGACGTGCTCTCCGGTCGCGCCGTGCGAGGCATTCCGCCGCTACTCGAAGCGCTTGCGAACGGCAGCGATCCGCGATTTTCCCATGTAGCCCACATCCTGGAATCGTGGGATCGGAAACTGACCGTCGATGCGATTGGCGGTTCGCTCTACTTCGTCTTTTTCTGGCGATGGCATCAAAACGTCCTGCGCCAGCGGTTCCCGGAACACCTCGCGCCGCTCGTGCAGGATGCCGGTTGGGGCATGAGCGCGGCATTGCTGCACGACGACCCGGACGGCTGGTTCGCCTCTGATGAGTTGCGGCGTGAAACGATCCGGCTGGCGATGTCAGAAGCGCTCGACTGGCTTACAGAGCGGCTCGGGGACGATCCGGACAGCTGGGCCTGGGGACGCATTCACCGGCTCGGAGCGGTGCATCCCGCGGCCCGCACGCCACTCCAGCATGAGTTGCTCGACATCCCACCGAGCCCGACGCCAGGAGGGCCCGGCACCCTCAACAGTTCGCACTATCTCCCCGCCGGCACATTCGATACCCGCATCGGACCGATCTATCGCATCATCGCGACGCTCGATCCCGCGGTGCATACCAATGTCATCAGCTGGCCGGGGCAATCCGGCCACCCCGGGAGTCCGCACTATCGCGATCAGGCGCAAGCCCATATCGACGGCGAGTACTTCGCGATCCCGTTCTTGTGGGACGACGTTATCGCCCAGGCGACCAACGAGACGCAACTGGTTCCTGTGTAGCAGTTTCGCTCCCACTCGTCATCCTGAGCGGGTTGAGGGATCGCTCCGTCGTCTCTCGCTCAGGACGACCCGTGAATGCTGATGAAGGGTCGTTGCCTATCCCAACACCTCTTCCAGCGTCTTCCGGTCACGAGACGCTTGCTGGAAGATCAGACTGAGATCACTGTTGCAAACGATGAAGCGGCAGCCAAGACCGCCCCAGGTCTTGAACGACGCGGCATCGCGGCTCACCATGCCGACCGGTTTGCCGTGTTTCGCGCAGATCTGATTGATCCTTCCGATCGTTTCCTGGAACACTGGATTGTCGAACTGACCATGGATGCCCATGTTGACCGAAAGGTCCTGCGGCCCGACACAGATGACATCGACACCGTCGACCGAGCAGATCGCATCCAGCTCATCGATGGCGTTCGGATGCTCGATTTGCAGGATTACCATGGTTTCGGCATTGCCGTCTTCGACCGACTGCAACGCGGACTTCGACTCGTAGAAATTGCGCGCCATGCCTCCCGCGCCGCGTCGGCCGCGCGGGGGGTACTTGGCATAGGAGACCGCTTGCTCGGCCTGCTCGGCATTGTCGACACGCGGGATCACGATTCCCTGCGCGCCGGTATCGAGCGCCCGGGCAACCGCGGCATACGACAGGTCGGTCACGCGCACCAGCGGTGTCATACCGAACAGATGGGTGAGCTGGACCAGGTTGAGCAGGTTGTCCCAATCGTAGAAGTTGTGCTCCATGTCCCACCAGAGGAAATCGTGCCCGGCCAGCGCCAGCATCTTGACGCCGCCAACCGTGCGGATCTCCTCCACGATCGGTCCGCTAACCCACTTTCCCTCGGCCAGTTTTTGCTTCAGCGTGTTGGTTGCCATTGCCAGTACCCTCTCGCGCAGACGAATCTACTGGCGGCATTGTGGCAGACGAGCCGCCGAAATCAGGGAAAGGAATGCACGTGGACCCCTTGGACCCGCACGTATTGGCCGATCTGGCGCGCGCCAGCACCGCTACGATCACGACCCAGCTGTTTCAGCGCGGCTTCCGCAACACGTTCCTGAACGGCGTGCGCCCGCTCAATCCGAACGCGGCCCGCTTCGTCGGCGAAGCGGTGACCTTGCGCAGCATCCCCGCGCGCGAAGATCTCGACGTTGTCAGCGCGTTCCAGGATCCCAACCATCCGCAACGCAAGGCCATCGAAACGGTCGGACCGGGGCAGGTGCTCGTCATGGATTGCCGGGGCGATCTGCGCGCGGCGAATGGCGGCGGCATCTTGACGACGCGGGCGATGAAGCGCGGCGCCGTTGGGATCGTGAGCGATGGCGCGTTCCGCGACTCGCCGGAAATCGGGCGCATGAACTTCCCTGTCTTCGCGGCCGGAGCATCGGCCACGATCAGCCTCGCTGTGCACCATGCAGTGGACGTCAACGTCCCGATCGGCTGCGCCGGTGTCCCGGTCTTTCCGGGTGACATCCTGGTGGGAGACGAAGAAGGAGTCGTCGTCATCCCGCGCCATCTGGCGGCCGAAATTGCCGCGCCGGCTGCCGAACAGGAAGCCTTCGAGGCCTTCATCCTGAAAAAGATCGAGGCTGGCGCCGCGCTTCCTGGCACCTATCCCGCCAACGCTGAAACGAGGGCGGAGTACGAAGCGTACAAATCCGGCGAGGGCATGTCAGAACAGGAAGCGTATCGATTCGAGCAGTAACGTCCTGTCTCTCACGGTAACGAACCAGCGCCCTCCGTAGCCGCGGCCCTCTGTGGCCGCCGCACTACTCCCGATTTCGGCCATGGAAGACGGCGGCTACGCGGGGAAAAGCGCACGGACCGACCCGCCACACTCGTTCGGATCGGCACTCGCGCGTTACGCCTCGGCTTCGCCGACCTGGAAGTTGGCCAAATCCTCGTAAATGGTCACGAGAGAGGAATGATCCAGCCCTCCCCGGCCAGCCACGGCGAGCGCTTCGAAGAGTTGCTGCACGAGCGCGGTGACCGGCAACGGCACGCCGGTCGTCTTGCCGGCGTTCATGGCGATGTTGAGATCCTTGCGGTGCAGGTCGACCCGGAAGCCGGGGGCGAACTTGCGGGTGATCACATTCTGCCCCTTGAGCTCCATGACCCGCGAGTTCGCGAGTCCGCCGCCCAGCACTTGCAAGACTTTCGCGGGGTCGACACCCGCTTTGGCGCCGAGCACCAACGCTTCGCTCATGGCCGCATAGTTGATCGCGACCATTACCTGATTGCAGGCTTTCACGACCTGCCCCGCGCCGGATGCGCCGACATGCACGATGGTCTTGCCCATCTTCTCGAAGAGCGGCATGGCCCGATCCACATCCTCAGCCGCGCCACCGACCATGATGCTCAGCGCCGCATTGACCGCGCCCGCCTCGCCTCCCGAGACCGGCGCGTCGAGCGCGCGAGCGCCAACGCCAGCCAAGGCGGTCGAAACCTCGATCGCCGTCGCCGGAGCAATCGTGCTCATATCGATGTGCAACGACCCTTCGCCCATCGCTTCGATCAGGCCGTTGGTCCCCAACACCACTTCGTTCACCTGCGGCGAATCGGGCAGCATGGTGATGACGATTTGGGCTTTGCTCGCCACGTCTTTCGGAGACGACGCAGCGATGAACCTGTCCGACTCGCTGGTGAACGTCTTGATCGTTTCCCGATTCAGGGTGTGGATGACAACGTCGTAACCGGCATTAGCCAGATGCCGCGCCATCGGCTTGCCCATGATGCCGAGCCCAATGAATCCAACTGTTTCCGCCATGCGTTCCTCGTGCTTTCTGCCTGCTGCGCGCTGCCTGCCGACCGCTAAACGTCATACCCGAACCGCTTCAACCAGCCCAAGCTCGCTTCGGTGGTCGTCGACGGTTTGTACTCGAGTGATACCCAGCCACCGTAGCCGAGCTCATCGATCTTCTCGAACACGAAGTCATAGTTGATCTCGCCGGTGCCGGGTTCGTGCCGATCCGGGCTGTCCGCGATCTGAATATGCCCGATCTGGCCGATATGGTCGGCCAGAAACGCGACGAGGTTTCCTTCCATCCGTTGCTGGTGATAGAAGTCGTACTGCAGCCTCAGGTTCGGGTGGCCGATCTCTTCGATCAGGGCAAGCATCTGGGTCGAGGTCGGAATCATGTAGCCGGGATTGTCGATCCGGTTCAACGGCTCGACGCAAAGCAGTACCCCCTGGGACTCGCATCGGCTCGCCGCCCAGGCGTAGTTCGTCCTGGCGGTCTCGAACTGGTCAGCAATGGAAACATCAGGCAACTGCCGTCCGATAGTGCTGTTGAACCGTGTCGCTGGCAATGTCCGCTGCACGGAGAGCGCCAGATCGACCGCCGCGCGGTACTCTCCGACTCGCCGGGGGTCGTTCGCCATTCCCCGGTCGCCAGCGGCCTGATTGCCAGACGGCACGTTGAACAACACGAGCTCGAGATCGCGCGCCGCAAGGGCCGCGCGGATCGCTTCGACGTCCTCACCATAGGGATAGAGAATCTCGACACCCCGGAATCCGGCGGCCGCCGCGCGCTCGATCCGCTCCAGAAGCGGATACTCCTGATACAGCATGGTCAAATTGGCGGCAAACTTCGGCATCGAGCTCTCCCGCGGTGCGCCGGGCATCCCTGTCGCGCCATCCTAGGGGTGAGCGGCGGAATGGTCAAATCGAGTCCGGAGCGCAGGGTCCGGAGTTCTGAGTATGGGCGGGATGGCTCCCGCCTGTGGATACTCTCAGGGCTCCGGACTCAGAACTCCGGACCCAGCCTGAACGGAGTCATCGTTGATTCGATCGAGTCTGGCCACAACCCGGCTGCTGCGGGATCGCGGCGTCCGCTATGCGTTCGGTGTCCCCGGGGAGAGTTTTCTTGGATTGCTGGACGCGCTATACGACACGCCGGAGATCGACCTGGTCACCTGCCGGCACGAGGGCGGCGCGGCGTTCATGGCCGATGCGGCGGCCAAGCTGATCGGGCAACCCTCGATCTGCATGGGCACCCGTGGAGTCGGCACCGCCAACCTGGCGATCGGCATCCATACCGCGTATCAGGACTCGACTCCGATGCTCGCGATGGTCGGACAGGTCGAAACCCCGTTTCGGCACAGGGAAGCGCTGCAGGAAGTCGAGCTGGCGCCCTTCCTGGGAGAGATCACCAAATGGTCGGTCGAACCGCCGAGCGCATCTGAGCTTCCTCGCCTGGTCAGCGAAGCGTATCGCTTGAGCATGAGCGGACGGCCGGGACCGGTCGGCATCGTGCTGCGCGGCGACATTCTCGAGGAGGACGTGCCCGAACCCGACCTGCCGATCACCGCTCCGATCGAAACCGCGGTCAGCGCCAGGGTGGCGCGTCAGGTCGTCGAGTTATTGAAGAACGCCCGGCAGCCGGTCATCATCGCCGGTGGCGGAGTGTTGCGCGCGGGTGCGGTACCGGCGCTGGTGGAACTGGCCGAACGAACCGGCATTCCGGTCGCCACCGCATTCCGGCGGCTCGATGCCTTTCCAACCGATCACCCGCTCTCCCTCGGGTCGCTTTCCTTTGGCACACCGAAACTCATCAAGGACCGTTTGGCCGCGGCGGATGTCGTCCTGGCAATCGGCACCCGCCTGACAGAGACGACCACGCTCGGCTATGCGATCCCGACACCAGGGGCCGCGCTCATCCACATCGATATCGACCCGGAGGAAGTCGGCAAGACCTTTCCGGCAACGATCGGCATTGCCGCGGACGCGCGGACCGCGCTCGGGGCACTCGGCAACGCGGCGCAGGAAATCTCCTGGCCGGACCGCGCGTCTGAGCAGGCGGCGCTGAGAGCCGAGCTCACCAAACTGCTCGACGCCCCGACCGTGAGCACGGACAAGGGTGTCGATCCGGCGGTCGTCATGCGTGAGCTGAGCCGCCAACTGGATGACTATGCGGTCCTCACCAGCGACGCCGGCAACTTCTGGACCTGGGCGCAACGCTATGGCTCGTTCAAACATCCCGGAACGTTCCTGGGACCGATCTCCGGCGCGATGGGATACGCGGTGCCCTCCGCCGTAGCTGCGGCCATCGTGCGCGACTCCGCGGCGCCATCGGTTTCCCTCTCCGGTGACGGCGGATTCCTCATGACCGCCAACGAGCTGGCCACGGCGGCGCAACGGAACTTACGTGTGATCTGCGTCGTCTTCAACAACGGCATCTACGGCACGATCCGCGCCCACCAGGAACGCGAATTCCCCGGTCGTGTGAGCGGCACCAATCTTTGGCAGCCTGATCTGGTGAAGTTCGCCGAAGCGTTTGGCGGGCTCGGCATTCGTGTCGAACGGAACGAGCAGGCGGCCGAGGCGGTTGCGGCCGCAAACGACAATCCGGGCATCACGGTGATCGACGTCGTTGTCGACCCGGAGAACATCGCAGCCGGCGTCTCGATGTCGTCGATTTCGAAACGATAAGCGGAGCAAGAATGACGCAGAAACCATTGCAAGCGAAGAAGATCGTCGACCGGATCGCCCCGCGACGGCCAGTCATCAGCCGGGATGGATCGCTGGTTGCCTTCGAGGTCGGCCCCTGGGGCTACAAGGGCGAATCGGACAGCCGAGCGATCTGGGTTTCTCGTGGTGGCGAACCCGCCAAAAAGTTCACGAGTGGAACCGCGCTCGACACCGAACCCGCATGGTCGCCAGATGGCGCGAAGCTCGCCTTTCTCTCGAACCGAAATGACGAGGAGAAGTCCCAAATCTTCGTCATCGCAATGGATGGCGGCGAAGCCACACCACTGGGCGAGACGAAAGGGGATCTGAGCAATCTGCAGTGGTCACCAGACGGTTCGCGCCTTGCGGTGTTGCGCCGGCAACCGGAGACGAAAGAACGCAAGAAACGCAACAAGAAGCGCGACGATGCCGTCGTGGTCGATGGCGAACCGCGCTACAACCGGCTGACCGTGGTCGATAGCGAAACCGGCAAGTCCCACAAGGTCGATTCCGGCGAACGCGAAATCTGGGACTATGCGTGGTCACCCGATGGCAGCCAACTCGCCTATTCCACCGCCGAGGAGGTCGGGGAAGACTCCCCGCTGATGCGTGGCGATCTCTGGATCACCGCGGTGGACGGCAAAGAGCCGCAGCATGTCGCTCAATTGAACGAGGTGCCGATGCGCATGGCGTTCGTGGACGGACCGGAGGGTCCGGCACTGGCGATCGCCAAGAGCGGATTCCGCGAGCATCCGGCTATCTCGGTCTATCTGGTCGACCTCGCATCGGGCGAGGCGCGCGATCTGCTGCCGGAACAGCCATTTGGTGTGGACGGGCTCCTGCCGCTGCCGGACGTCCCCGGTTCGGTGGCGGTGCAAACCGCCGAGGGCGTGCATACCAACCTCTACAAACTGGATGTGGCGTCAGGATCGCTCACGCCACTGGTTCCGGAATCGCTCTCTGGCAATGGAGCCTTTCCATATGCCGCCAGTGTCTCGGCGGACGGGAAAGCGGTCGCGCTGCTTTGGTCTGACAGCGACAAGCCAGACGAAATCTATCTGACACGGGACGCTGGCGAACCGGTGCAGCTGACAGAGTTTGGCAAGAAATGGGCAGGCAAGCTTCGCCCGAGCGAAACGATCTCCTGGCAGTCGGACGATCTGGAGATCTTCGGCCTGCTCACCCTCCCGGAACGCGAGGACGACTCGCCGCTGCCACTGGTCGTGCAGATTCATGGCGGCCCGAGTTGGCAATGGTTGGACACCTGCTTTCTCGATTGGCACGACTGGACGCAATACCTGGTCTCACGCGGTTTCGCGGTCCTCACCCCCAACCCGCGCGGAAGCACCGGTCGCGGATCGGAGTTCCAGCGCCGATTGATCGACGATGTCGGCGGCGGCGAAATGCGCGATGTCATCGCCGGAGCGCAGGCGCTGGTCGATCGCGGGATCGCCGATCCGGATCGGCTCGGCGTGGGCGGGTGGAGCTGGGGCGGCTACCTGACCGCCTACACCATCACGCGCACCCAGATGTTCAAGGCCGCCGTCATGGGCGCTGGTCTCTCGAACATGATCTCCGATCACGGCACGGACGATATTCCCAGCGCCAATCTCTACTACTACCCTGGACAACCGTACGAGCATCTCGACATCTACTGGGAGTCATCCGCCATCAAGCATGTGACCAACTGCATCACACCAACCTTGATCGTGCATGGGGATGACGACTCGCGGGTGCAGGTCTCGCAAGGGGCCGAGATGTATCGCGCGCTCAAAGTGCTGAACGTGCCTGTCGAGTTCGTGCGCTATCCCCGCGAGCCACATGGGTTCAAGGAGCGCAACCACCAGATCGACCTGCTCACCCGCGTCGGGGAGTGGTTCGAGAAGTGGTTGATGCCAGACGAGAAGCCGGAAGCGTCACCCGCCGACTCGAAGGAGTGATGCGCCCACCTCTGTAGCCGCGGCCCTCCGTGGCCGCCCCGCCACTACGCACCTTCCGGGCGGGGGAATGTTCCCCTTCCCGTAGCGCGGCCCTCCGTGGCGCCCCGCCTCCAACCTTCCGGGGGGTTCCCCTTCCGTAGCCGCGGCCCTCCGTGGCGCCCCCCCATCACACACCTTCCGGGGAATGTTCCCCTTCCGTAGCCGCGGCCCTCCGTGGCCGCCCCGGCAATCTCATCCCCCGAGAGAGTGTTCCCTTTCCCGTAGCCGCGGCCCTCCGTGGCCGCCCCCCATCACGCACCTTCCGGAGGGCTCCTTCCCGTAGCCGCGACCCTCCTTGGCCGCCCCCGCCATCACACACCCTCCGGGCGAGCGCGTCCCTTCCCGTAGCCGCGGCCCTCCGTGGCCGCACCTACCACTGCGCACCCTGAGGAACAGCCTCGACCGGGATCTGCTCCATGTCGTCCACCGGCGCTGTACCGTCGCGCGGCGTTCCGTCGAGCGAGAATCTGGCAGAAATGTGGCTTATGAGAGCAGCAAGCGCTCGATGGTGGCGGCGTAGACGTTCGCCTCAGCAACCAGATCGTCGATATAGCCTGCTTCATTCGCGCCGTGCGCGGCCTCGCCGCCCGGTCCGAACCCGACGGTATCGACTCCGGCTTGCCGGTAGAAACGGCCATCCGTGGCGCCAGCCCAGGCGACGAAGAACTCTGGCTCGACCCCTATCTCGTCCCGCACACCTTGCTGTACGGCTTTCACCAGTGGAGAGTCGTCCTCTGTGATGTTGGCCGGGATGAAGTCCCCGTTCGGGTCCTCGATCAGGGTGTATCTGAAGTCGGGATCCTCGGCCGCGACGGCATCGAGCTGGGCTCGAATCTCGGCGACAACCGATTCGCGTGTCTCGCCTGGGATGAGCCGCCGGTCGACGTGGATCTTCGCCTCGCCCGGTACGACGTTGTGCGCGACTCCGGCCTCGATCATGTTGACGCTGACCACGGGTTTGCCCACCGCGGGGTGATAGCGGTCGATATCGCCCTCGATCGCCAGAATGCCCTTGGCAGCTTTTGCCAAGGCATTGATGCCGGTCACGCGCGCGGCAGCGGTGTGACTCGCGCGCCCGTGAAAAACGATCTCCATCTGGAAGAGACCACGCTCGGCATTGCGGACTTTCAGGTCGCTCTTTTCACCGATCAGGCAGTAGTCAGGCTTGACGAGCCGTCCCGCGGCGATCTCGTCCATCAGAAAGACGGTTCCCTGGCTGCCGCCAGTTTCTTCGTCCGAGACCACGTGCGCCTGCAACCGGCCCTTGATCGGCTCATCGCGGAAGAGCTTCATCAGCAGCATCATCACGCCGGTGGAGGACTTCATATCCGACGCGCCACGGCCGTAGATCAGCTTGCCATCGTCGCTGATCCGCGGTTCGTACGGACCAGAGATCCAGGCATCCGGATCGGATACCGGAACGGTATCGAGGTGCCCGTTCATCACGAGGGTCGGTCCATCACCATTGCCGATCGAGATGACCACGTTTGGCTGGGCTTCGTTCTTGGTGAAGACATCGTAGGGGAGCCCATGGCGGTCGCACCAGTCGGTGACGAACGCCATGATGGCGGCCTCTGTGCCGGTCGGCGAGGGGATGGCGATCAGTTCGCTCGCCATTTCCACGATCTCTTCCCGGCTCAGCCGCCGTTTGGACACGTCACCCACCCCTTCGACCTTTCTCGAACATCAGTATCCGGACACATTCCCACTCACGGCAGCGCGTCGGCTGCCAAGGGGCAATCCCAAACCACCCGCCAGAGGGCGATTCTGTGCGCTTCAGGATGACAGATTCAGGTGCAGATTGCGTTCAGAAATCGTCTCAGGACGCAACCTGATCGTGCGTGATGCGCTCGAAGCGAGAGACATTGGCGACGAAGACAATGGCGCCGCCGACTTCGACCTCGAAATTCTCCGGCATATAGAGCAGTCCAGGCTCGAGCGCAGGGGAATAGGGCACCGCAATCTGGGTGCGGCGATGGCACGTGCGCTTGAGCAACGCCATCACACCTGGCACCTTCTCGTCTTCGATACCGATCAGCAAGCTCGTGTTCCCCATGCGCAGAAACGAGCCAGATGTGCTGACCTTGGTGAATCGAATGTTGTTATCGATCAGCTCGGTGGTCAGGGCTTCGATGTCTTCGTCCTGAACGACGGCAATGATCAGTTTCATCGCCCGGCTCCTTTCTCCCTGACGGGGCAGTACGGCAACGCGACCAGCCTCACGTTGTCCCGGGAACCCGCCGTGCCATCGTACTCGGTGCGTTCGGCGTTTTTCAGTCTAGCAGGTGAACGGCAATCAGCCGATGGAAAAGAGGGTGACCGTCGTGAGGACACCGTCCAGATGCTGGATCTTTCCCATGACGATATCGCCGATTTCCTTCGGTCCGGGAGCCTCGACGACCGCGACAACATCGTAGTTTCCCGCCACGGCATCGACCTCGTGAATGCCACCCTCCGGTCCCCAACCGCGCAGTTCGTCCTGGATCTCAGGCGAAGCGCCCACCCGCGTCGTCATCAGCACATACGCTTTCATGCGATCCACCTCCGCGCTCTGCATGCTCGGCCTGGATGGATTCCTACCGGGGAGTCGGGCGCTCCCAGATCGTCTCCATGCCTATGCCGCTGACCATGTCACGAAGAATCTTCTTCTCCTCGGCCAACAGTTGCAAGTACGCGGCCCGTGCCTGCTGCATGAGATCGATTCCACCCAACTCATCGCATCGTTCCATCAGGCGCTCCAGAACGCCCGATTGCTCGAACTCACGCACGCGTTCGGCCCAGGGAGCCAGGGTGATTTCCTCGGGGATCGGCAGCTCCGGCCGCAATCGGCGAAACGAGAGAAGACGCTCTTTCGGAGTCGAGGTCATGCCGTCGACCATCACTGCCGGATTGACCCCCTCGGCGCTGCGAAAATCGAGCACCATCGTGCTGCCGACCCGGACAAAGAAGATGCTCATCACAACCGCGTCTGCCAGCGCGACCTTGAGCTGGTCGGGATAGAACTCGTCTTCGTCGAAGTTCATGCGAAAGCCGTCGCTCCAGAAGTCATCCATCGGACTTCGCCAGCTGGCTGACCTGTCGAACGAGATCGTCCTGGATCAGTCCGTTCGAGCAGATGATTTCACGGCGATACGGTCCGAACGGGGTGCCGTCATATCCCGCCACGATGCCGCCGGCCTCTTCCACCAGCAGCGAACCGGCGGCCAGATCCCATGCGTTCAGCGGACGCTCCCAGAAACCGTCCAGCCTGCCGCATGCCACGTAGCACAGATTCAGGGCAGCCGATCCATCACGCCGAACTCCCTGTGATCGCGTCAGAAACCCGTTCCAGACCCGCGCGTTCTCTCGCCGATCCTCCTCGGAATAAGCAAACCCGGTGCCCAGAAGCGACCGCTCCAGCGAATCGATGCGCGAAACCGCAATCGGGCTGCCATTCAGGGTCGCGCCGCCGCCGCGCTCCGCCACGAAGAGCTCGTCCCGCATTGGGTCATAGACCACGCCGAGAATGACATGGCCGGCATGTTCCAGCGCGATCGACACGGCGAAATGCGGGTAGCGATGGGCGTAGTTGGTCGTGCCATCGAGCGGGTCGACGATCCAGGAATAGAGATCGGTCCCGGCCGGGATGTCACCGGAGAGAAACGTGTTCTCCTCGCCAACAAACCGATGCTCGGGAAAACGATCCAGGATTGCGGTGGCCACGAGTTCTTCCGAGGCCCGGTCGGCGTCGGTTACGAGATCGATGGCCCCTTTGAAATCGATCGTCCGGTCGAGCGACAAACGCTCGCGCAGCACCGACCCGGCAGCTAGCGCGGTTTCGGTCGCAAGTTCACGCGCGCCCGCTGGCGCGGCAGAAACGGTCACGAATCTGATCCTCCGATGGGCAAACGGGAAGCGACATCCAGCTCCCAGCCCGATTGCGCGCCTCGTCTGAGCGCGAAGTATCCGGCGGCGGCCACCATGGCCGCATTGTCGGTGCAATACATGAGCGCCGGCACACGAAGCATAGCCCCCGCGCGCAGATCGACTTCACCGGCGAGCCGTTCCCGCAATGCCCGGTTGGCAGCGACACCCCCAGCCAACACCACCTGACGGATGTCCAGCGCCTCGGCCGCTCTGGCGGTCTTGACCGCCAGGACGTCGACAATGGCTTCCTGATACGAGGCCGCCAGATCGGCCACCGGCAACGTCTCCGCGAAGCGCGGTGGGCGGTGCTTGCGGAAGGGCGCATCGTCCTGGGGTTCCGGCTCGGGATCGGGGAGACGATAGGGCTCGACCTCGCGCAGCAACGCGGTCTTCAGTCCGGAGAAGCTGAAATCGTTGCTCTCGCCAAGCCACGCTCGCGGGAGCGCGAACGCATCTGTTCTCCCGCCGATGGCAGCCTGCTGGATGGCTGGGCCCCCGGGATATCCGAGACCGAGCAGTCGGGCGCCCTTGTCGAATGCTTCCCCCGCGGCATCGTCCAGCGTGCGGCCGAGATGAGCGTATCGGCCGTGCCCGGTCATCAGCATCAGCTCGGTGTGCCCGCCGGACACCAGCAGAGCCAGAACGGGAAACTCGGGCTGCGTCGATTCGGACTCAGGTGGAACCAGCCAATTCGCGTAGAGATGCGCCTCGAGATGATTCACCCCAACGAGCGGAATCGAACGGGCGTAGGCCAGCGCCTTGGCGAAATTCGCCCCGACGAGCAGCGATCCCGCTAACCCCGGACCGCGCGTCACGGCGATGGCATCGATCTCATCGAGTTCCAGCTTCGCCTCGGCCAGAGCTGCCTCGACCACGGGAATGATGGCGGTCAGTTGCGCGCGGGCAGCCAGTTCGGGGACCACCCCGCCATGGTCCCGATGCAGCGCGATCTGCGACGAAACCACGTTCGAGCGGACCTCGGTCCCACCGCGCACGACCGCGGCAGACGTCTCGTCGCACGATGTTTCGATACCGAGCACGTTCACGAGACGACCCGATCGTCGATGCGACGCGAGGCCCATACCGGGGCATGCGGCGAAACTGCCAGTGTGCCAGCCAGCCGCTCGACCAGGCTGTGACGGAGTTCGTCCACCTGATGCAGATAGCCGGGATCTCGCAGCGGCGGAGACCACATCAGATAAGCGTCTTCGCCATTGTCCGAGTAGTAGCGCGGGCGCACGCCATGCACGCTGAACCCATACTTCTCGTAGAGACGGATGGCGCCCTCATTCGAGACCCTCACCTCGAGCGTCATCACGTTCGCTCCGCGGCGCACCGCTTCGTCCATCAGCCGCAGCAGGAGCGCCTCTCCCAGCCCTCGGCCACGAAAGGGCACATCGATGCCGATGGTCGTGACATGGGCTTCGTCATAGAGCTGCCACATGCCCGCAAATCCCGCGATCGGTGGAGCCGCATTGGCCGCACGCCGGGTGAATGACAGCAGGCCAAGCGAGCGCAAATTGCGCCAGTTTTCTGTGAACTCGTCGACGAAGCGGTCACGAGATTGCACCGATTGCGCATCGGAGCCCCGCAACACGATGTAGTAGTTGTGCTCGAGATTGCGCAGCTCGCGACGATAGGCCGCGGTCGGCCACGGATTGCTGAAGCATCGGCGCTCGACCCGGCTAACCTCGGGAACGTCTTCGAGGCGCATCGGTTCGATGGTGAACGGCAATGGCTTGCTCATCCGGGTACGGCATCCATCGATCGGCGGCCATGGGCATAGATCGGCTCGAGCATCGCAGGATCGTCCCGCTCGCCCTGGAGAATGCGCTCCCAGCCCAACCGCGCAATCTGCTCGACGCGCGCTCCCGCAGGGATCACCACGACGTCTCCGATGCCACTCAACGCGGACTCGCTGGCAACAACCGCTTGCTCGGCATGCGCCACCGCGCGCAGCTCCTCCACTGTGGTGTTTCGGGGCGGTTCGAGCGCGCCATCAGCGCATTTGCTCCAGACGACGCGTCCTCGGCCCGCCGGCATGACAGCGATCACGGGGCGATCGACGCAGGTCACGCTGGCGGCGATTGCGCGAGTGGTTGGAATACCAACCAACGGCGCGCCAAGCGAAAAGACGATGCCCTTGGCGATGCTCGCCCCCACCCGAAGAGCGGAAAACGACCCCGGCCCGGTCGCGACGGCCACACCATCGAGCTGGTGCAATGCCAATCCAGACAACCGGAGCACGTGGTCGAGCTGGGCCAGCGTGTCGACCGTATGATTGCGATGAGCCATCCAGGCAAGCACGGCAACTTCGCTGCCGTCGAAGAGCGCAACACCGGCGCGGTCGCTGGATGTGTCGATTGCCGCCACCCAGGATCGCTTCGAATTCGCTCGCTCGTTGGTCCCGAAAGTTGCCATAGTTGTCATTCTGGTGTACTAGTCTTGATAATCTATCGATCCAAAGTTTAACGGTGGCTTGACAAGGCGATGGCTGGCCTTGCCGAGAATTGCACCCTCGGTCACTGACCGATTCTGGCATAAGCATCGAGGCTGAGTTGCAGGGATCAACGTCAATCACGCTGGAGAGTTCCGCGGCCGCCGACCAGGCCCTGCCGGTCGAGCAGACCCGTCGCAAGCGGCGGCCCTGGTCGGAATGGCTGCTCTTCCTGCTCTTCATCGCTCCGAACTTCATCCTCTTCGGGGTCTTCAGCTACTGGCCGATGATTCAAACCGCGTACCTGAGCGGGGTGCGCTGGGACATGATCTCGCCGACTAAACGGTGGGTGGGCGCGGACAACTATCGCTACCTCTGGAACGACGACACGTTCCGCGAAGTGCTCGTGAATTCATTCTGGTTTGCCATTGGCGCCGTCGGCGGATCGCTTGTGCTCGGCCTGACGATCGCCCTGCTGCTCAACCAGAAATTGCACTTTCGCAACTTCGCCCGCGCGTCGGTCTTCATGCCGACCCTCCTCAGTGGCGCCGCCATCGGCATCGTCTGGGTCTATATCTTTGATCCGCGCTACGGCATTCTGGCCGGGTTCCTGAAGACGATCGGCATCCAGTCCCCTTCCTGGTTGGGAGATCCGCAATGGGCCCTGCCAGCCGTGATCATCGTCTACATCTGGAAAAACGTCGGTCTCGCGACCGTGATCTTCCTGGCTGGGCTGCAGGGCATCCCACGCGATCTCTACGAAGCCGCCACGGTCGACGGTGCTGGCCGCATGAGCAAGTTCCGAAATGTCACCCTGCCCATGCTGTCGCCGATCATGTTCTTCGTCGTGGTGACGTCGATCCTCAACTCCTTCCAGGCCTTCGACATCATCAACGTGATGACCCGCGGCGGACCGGTCGATGCCACCAACATCCTCATCTACTACATCTACCAACAGGGCTTTGTGGCCTTCAACGCCGGACGCGCCGGCGCGGCGAGCATGGTGCTCTTCGTCATCATGCTGGCGATTACGTTGATCCAGCTGCGTTACTCAGAGCGCAAGGTGCATTATGGCTAGCATCGAGTACGAACATCCCAACCGCAATCGGTCCAGGATCGATTTTGTCGAGATCCTCTCGTACGTGGGCATGGCGCTGGTCGTCATTCTCATCCTGGTGCCGATCTTCTGGATGCTGAGCGGCTCGCTCAAGACCAATGCGGAGATCATGACCTTCCCGCCAACGTGGCTGCCAACCGACCCGCAATGGCACAACTACACCGATGCCTGGAACGCCGCCCCATTCGGTAGGTTCTACATCAACACCATCATCACGACGCTGGCTGGCACGACCCTGGAGCTCACCAATGCCTGCCTGACCGCGTATGCGCTCGCGTTCCTGCGGTTTCCGGCCAAGAATCTCATCTTCATTCTGCTGCTGGCCGCGCTGATGATTCCGCAGCAAGTCACCATCATCCCGAACTACCTGACGGTCTCCGACATCCTGGGGCAGAACTGGATCAACACCTATCAGGGGATCGTGCTGCCGGGCGCATCGGTGGCTGTCGGCACCTTCCTGTTGCGGCAAGCCTTTATGTCGCTTCCAGGGGAGGTGATCCAGGCAGCGCGGGTCGATGGCGCAAACCATCTGCAGCTGCTCTGGCAGATCGTCCTTCCGATGGCGAAGCCGGTGCTGGTGACCTTCGGGCTCATCTCGCTCGTCGCCAAGTGGAACGACTACCTCTGGCCATTGATCGTCACCAACCAGGACCGGATGCGCACCCTGTCGGTGGGCATTTCGTATCTCTACCAGCCCGAAGGGGTCACCCGATGGGGACCACTGCTCGCTGGCACATTCTTCGTGATCGCGCCGATGATTCTCGTCTATCTCTGGGCGCAGAAACACATCATCGACGGAATCACCGCTGGCGCCACCAAGAGCTAGGCGCCCACAACTTCTCGAATGCTCGCGCGTTCTCCGAGGGCCCACGGGCAACGCGCCGCAGGAATCGACAATGGAGTCGACGGCTTTTTTCGAACGTATGAAAGGGACGGAATGAACACGATCAATCGACGCACAATGCTCAAGGGCACGGCAGCTGCCGCCGCCGGCCTCACGGTGGCCAGCAAGGCCTCGAAGACCTTCGCCGCACCGGCGGTGATCCAGAGCGGCCCGACCAAGATCGTCTACTGGGGTTCCTTCACCGACCAGTTGGGCGAAGCGGAAAAGACGCTCTGCGACAACTTCAACGCGGCGCAGACCGATGTCGCGCTCGAGTACCAGTACCAGGGCACGTACGAGGAGACCGCGCAGAAGCTAACGGCCGCTGTGGCTGCCAAACAGACACCAGATGTTTCGCTGCTTTCTGATGTCTGGTGGTTCAAGTTCTACCTGAACAACACCCTTGCTCCGCTGACGGACATGTTCGCGGCAGCGTCGATCGATACGACCGACTATGTCGACTCCCTCTTCAACGAGGGTGTGCGCGATGGTCAGAGCTACTGGGTCCCGATGGCGCGCTCGACGCCGCTCTTCTACTTCAACCGGGAGCTGTTCGACGGCGTCGGACTCCCCGATGGGCCCGCGAACTGGAACGATCTCGTCGCGGTCGCGCAGGACCTTGTCACCAAGGACGGAGACACGATTACCCGGGCGGCGTTTGCGCACCCGAACGGCGCGTCCTACATCGCGTGGCTCTTCCAGTGCGTCATCTGGCAGTACGAAGGGGCCTACTCCGATCCCGAATTCAACATCCTGATCAACCAGGAAAACGGCGTTGCCGCTGGCAACTTCTATCGGGATTCGGTGCAGGATGGCTGGGCAACGACCCCGGACGATGTCACCACTGACTTCCTGAACGGGTACACCGCTTCGATCATGGCGTCCACGGGCAGCCTGGGCGGCATCAAGCGCGATGCCACGTTCGATTTCGGCACCTGCTTCCTGCCCGAGGCAGCGACCTTTGGCTGCTGCACCGGCGGGTCCGGACTCGCCATTCTGGCCGACAAGTCGGACGAGCAGAAGGCCGCCGCGTTCCAGTTCGTCTCCTGGGCCACCGCCCCGGAGCAGACCGAATGGTGGTCGCAGACCACAGGCTACATGCCGGTGCGCAAGTCGGCGGTCGAAAGCGAAACCATGCAGGGATTCTTCGCCGAGAACCCGAACTTCAAGACCGCGGTCGATCAGCTTCCCAAGACCAAGGCGCAGGACTCGGCCCGCGTCTTCATCCCCAACGGTGACCAGATCATCGGCAAGGGTCTCGAGCGGATCACGGTCCAGGGCGAGGAAGTGCAGCCCGTCTTCGACGACGTTGCCAATACCCTCACGGAAGAGGCCCAGCCGGTCCTCGAAGCCCTGGCAGCGCTGGGACAATAGTCTTCGTACGCACATCGAAACGGGCGACGGCTTCCGTCGCCCGTTTCACATCTGCTCATCCGCACAGCGCGCCTTCACTCGCGGTAGTGGTGAGAGCGGCATATTTCGCCAGCACACCAGACTGATAGCGCGGCGCCGGAGCAGACCAACAGCGTCGCCGTTCCGCAAGCTCGTCCTCGGTGAGAGCGACAGACAGAACCCGCCGATCAGCGTCGATCTCGATCGAGTCTCCGTCCCGCACAAGAGCAATAGGACCACCATCGAACGCCTCGGGCGTAACATGCCCAACGACCATTCCCCAGGTCCCGCCAGAAAATCGGCCGTCCGTGATCAGTCCGACCGTTTCCCCCAACCCACGTCCGATAATGGCCGAAGTCGGCGCGAGCATCTCGGGCATTCCGGGGGCGCCGCGGGGTCCAAGGAAGCGAAGAACGAGTATCGAACCAGATTCGATCGATCCGCCCAGTATGGCCTCCATGGCGGAAGCCTCGTCATCGAAAACGCGAGCTGGACCATGCATTCGCCGAACGCGGAGTCCGCTGGTCTTTGCAACTGCACCAGCCGGAGCCAGATTCCCAAAAAGAATCGAGAGATGGCCCTCTGGGTAAAGCGCTTGGTCTAGCTGGTGAATGACCGATGTTTCTCCTATTGGCTGGTGTGAGAACGCCGCGAGTTCCTCCCCGAGCGATTGACCTGTAATGGTCAAGCAGTCACCATCGATGAGACCGGCGTCCAGCAACTGATTGAGCACGACCGGAATACCGCCCGCTGCATGCAAGTCAGTCGCCATGAAGTTCCCCGAGGGCTTGAGATCACAGATCACCGGCACGCGCTTGCGCACGCGTTCGAAGTCATCGAGCGTCCACTCGACCCCAGAAGCGCGCGCAATCGCAAGCAGGTGCAGGACTGCGTTCGTCGATCCTCCCACCGCCATGACCACTGCTGTCGCGTTTTCTATCGATCGCCGGGTGATGATCGTTCGCGGCGTCAGTTGTTGCTCGACTGCCTGTAACAAGAGTCGTGCGGATTTCGCTGCACTGTCTGATTTCTCTTTCCCGACGTTGGTCATCGTCGAGGAACCGAGCAGTGACATCCCCATAGCCTCGAATGCTGCTGCCATGGTGTTGGCGGAGTACATGCCAGCGCACGACCCAATCGTCGGAATGGCGGCGCGCTCCACCCTGGTGAGTTGGTCCCGGCTGATTGTCCCGGCCGCGCAAGCGCCAACTGCCTCAAAGGGCGAGACAATCGAAAGCGCTTCTCCATCGAGTACCCCGGGTGTTGCGGTTCCTCCGTAGACATAGACAGCGGGAACGTTCGCGCGGGCAATGCCGATCATGCCGCCTGGCAGATTCTTGTCACAACCACCGACGACCACCAGGCCATCGAGCCACTGACCGCCGGAGACAGTTTCGATGCAATCAGCGATCACCTCGCGCGACACGAGCGAGTATTTCATTCCCTCGGTGCCCATCGACATGCCGTCGGAAATGGTGGGAACGCCAAACGTTTGAGCCTTTCCTCCCGCAGCCTCTACGGCTGCGGCAGCGGCATCGACGAGCTTCTGCAGACCCGCGTTGCACGGCGTGATCGTGGAGTGCCCATTTGCGATACCAATGAACGGCTTGGCAAAGTCATGCGGCTGGTACCCGAGTGCGTAATACATTGAGCGGTTCGCCGCCCGATCGATGCCCTCGACAATGGCGGCGGACCGTTTGGCCGTCTGGCTTGGCAGCCCAATTGGCATGTCTCTCCCCTTCTCCATACGCTCAGAGACAAGCGCATTTCATCGATTCACGTATCAATCACAAGCGCCATGGCCGCCACGGATGCTCGTTGCTCGAACCAGAGAGATCCTTCAAGGCGGTTCAGCAAAGTGATTGGGCCATCGACATCCGGGCAAGACATCCGACTCTCGCCGTCGAGCCTATCTGGTAGTCAAGATGATGTGAAATATATGATCCCCAATAGTTTGATATGGTTTCCATATGAGCGAGCACCTCGGAGGCCGGTTCAGTCTTCGACAATTGGAGCAATTCGTCACACTGGGGGAGGAGTTGCACTTTGGGCGAGCCGCTGCGCGGCTCGGGATGCATCAGGCGCCGCTGTCCCAGGCCATTCAGAAACTCGAGGTCGAACTGGGGGTTCAGCTGTTCGAGCGGACCCACCGGCATGTGGTACTGACCCCAGCAGGAGCGGATCTGCTGAGACATGCGCGGACACTCGTGGAAGACGCGAAGTCGTTCTCTCGACGCGCTCTGCGCCTCGCTGGAGGCGTCCAGGGAACCTTGACAGTTGGGTTCGTATCGACCGCTGTTTACGGCTATCTGCCCGACCTGCTTCGCGTTTTCCGCGATCGATATCCTGACGTTGCACTTCGCTTGCGGGAGGCGACAACCGATGTGCAGCTCGAGTTGCTGCTCCATGGAGAGATCGATGTCGGCCTTGTCATCGATAGTCCAACGAGTGCCATTCTGGGGATACAGAGGCATCCGGTTCGGACCGATCGGCTGATCGTCGCCCTTCCCGCAAGTTGGGAAATGGAGCGATTTACAGATGGAATGGCCGGGAATATCGATCTGCGCTTGTTAGCAAGAGAAGAACTGATAACGATCCCTCGCCAGATCGGTCCGGCACTGTTCGAGGCGATAGTCTCGTGCTTCGCGAAACATGACATCGTACCTCGGCGTGGTCAAGAAGGGATCCAGATGCAGACGATTCTCGGCTTGGTTGCTGCCGGATTGGGATACGCAGTCGTGCCTGAATCAATGCGTTCACTCGCGCGTTCTGACGTGCACTACTTCGACATTGCGGGGGATGTTCCCAATGTGGTGCTCAGCATGGCTTGGCGGCTGCGGGATCCGAATCCTGTGTTGGGGAATTTCGTGCAGATCGCCAGCGCCCTTCAGAAGGACGACGTGGACGTGAAGCGTGTCCCCAGACCAATGGGTCGCAGTCGAATCGATCGCCGGTCGGGGCCGACCGGGTCGAGCTCGACCAAAAGATAGGCGTCGGGCAGCGATCCGGCGGCACGCTCGGGCCATTCGACGAGCGTGATCGCCACTGGATCGCTCATCAGCTCTTCGAAGCCGAGCGCATCGAGCTCAGACGGGTCGTCGAGCCGATAGAGATCGATGTGGCGGAAGGTCGCCCCGCTTGGAAGCGGGGTATCGACAACGAGCGAAAACGTTGGGCTTTGCGCCAGCTCTGTCATTCCCAGCGCCGCGCCGATCCCCTGAGTGAGGGTCGTCTTGCCAGCTCCCAAATCCCCATGCAGGAGCAGCACGTCGCCCGGTTCGAGCAGCGCGGCAATGCGCGCCCCAAGCGCGCGCGTCTCTTCCGCGGATGCGGTTTCAAAGATCAGACCGCTCATTCAGGTGATGCTGGCGGAAAGGTCAGTACAGCGCCACGCACCGTAATCCTGACCTCCTCACCCGGTTGGAACCCGGCATAGGCGTTGGTGCGCGCGTGGATCACTGTCCCATCGGACAGGAGGCAATCGAGCATCTGATCGTGGCCGAAGAAGGCACGCGCCCGCACCAATGCGGTCACTCCTTCGGATTGCGAGCTGGGGGCAAGCCGCAGGATTTCTGGCCGTACCATCACATCGACAGGCCCGCTGGCGGAGTTCACTGAGGGCAAGCGTCCCAACGCACATGTCACGACTCGACCTTCGCTGGAGCCCGGAAGAAACTGGGCTTCCCCCACGAACTCGGCGACCCGCCGGGAAACCGGACGAAGATAGAGTTCGTCCGGACTCGCAATTTGAAGGATGCGCCCCTCCCACATCACTGCCACTCGGTCTGCCATGCTGAGAGCCTCCTCCTGGTCGTGCGTGACCAACAGCGCCGTCACACCAGTCTGCAGGATGATCTCGCGCACATCTGACTGCAATCGTCTTCGCAACGCCGCATCCAGGCTCGAAAACGGTTCGTCCAGCAGAAGCAACGATGGCTTGGGCGCGAGCGCGCGGGCGAGCGCGACCCGTTGTTGCTGTCCCCCGGAAAGCTGATGCGGCATGCGCGATCCCGCCCCCTCCAGACCGACCAAACGCAACGCATCCTCGACCAACGCATCTTTCGGACCGTTCCCGATCCCAGTTGACATTCTTCGCGACACTCAGGTGCGGAAACAGCGCGCCGTCCTGGAAAACCATGCCCACATTGCGCCGCTCGGGAGGAAGCGACCGCGTATCATCGGCCACCACCACATCGTCGATCGCGATCGAACCGCGATCGGGATCCTCGAACCCGGCCACCATGCGCAACGCCGTCGTCTTGCCGCACCCACTCGGTCCGAGCAAGGCCAGGATATCCCCTTCGGCCACCTCGAAGTCGACTCCGTCGACGGCCTGAACCAATCCGAACCGCTTGGCAACCCTGGTGCATGCCAGCGCGGTCATTCTGGAATGCTCTCGATACGATCGGGGCGGGTGCGATTCAGCAGCACCAATGCGGGGACCACGGAGATGAGCATCAGCACGATCGCCGGCGCCGCGGCCCGTCCGAATCCGCTGCTGGTTTGCTGCGCACTTCGTGCCAGGTTTATTCTAGAAGGCCGCAGGAGCAAGGTCATCGGCAGTTCCTTGACCACGGTCAGGAAGATCAGCAATGCACCGGCGCCGATACCCGGAAGCGCCAGTGGAGGGTCACTCTGCGCAGCGTCCCGTGAGCGGTTTCACCGAGTCCCCGGGCGGCATCCTCGACATTGGGTAGCGATCTGCAACAACGACGAGCGAGTTGCCCCCACGGCTTGTGGGATGAATCGCACCAGATAGGCCACCAGCAAGAGCGGCACGGTTTGATAGAAGCGGGGCAGGTGTCTGGCCCGGGATGAATATCGAATGTAAGGCCAATCGTAAGACCCGGCAGACCGTATCCGACAGTGTTAACCGCTCGATCGTCAGCGAGAAACGGCTGCGATAGCGAACCGCCAGCACCGCGACCGGGATGGCCAACAGCGTCGCGATCGCCGCCCCAAGGACGCCGAGCATAAGCGTGTTCCAGGTTGCTGCGCCGAGTTGCCCGAAGTCGTCGCCGCGGCGCCAGGCGCGCACGAGCCAGTTTGCCAGCACGAGCACCGGCAGCGCGAGCGATAGTCCAAGCACGAGCAGCACATACGCCAGCGCGGGATAGCGCCACCGTCCAAGTGCGATCCTGCGAGCCCTGCGCGAGACACCGGGCCTCGAGTCTGGCTTGTCGCCCTGATCCCCGCAACTTCATCTCTGCGAAGAGCAGCGTAAGGGTGAAAAAGAATGAGCACCAACGACAGCGCCGCCGCGTAGGAGCGGTCGAACGATGCGCGGTATTGCACGTAGATTGCGCGGGTGAGGGAGTCGTAGCGCAACAGCGTCACCACGCCAAAGTCACTGACGGTATAGAGAGCGGACAGGAGCATACCGGCAAGGATCGACGGCCGCAGCATCGGCAGAGTGATTCGGAAAAACGTCGCCAGCGGTCCCCGACCCAAGCCGCGCGCCGCATCCTCGATCGAGGGATCGAGACCGGCCAGGGCCGCGCTGACATTGAGATAGACGTAGGGATAGGTGAACAGGGAGAGGATCAGCCACGCGCCGAAGAAGCCATAGATCGACGGAATCGTCTCGATACCGAACCAACCTTGCAGCCATCCGTGTAGATCGCCGCGCGGTCCGAGAGCGGCAACGTATGCAATCGCCCCGACGTACGACGGGATGACAAGCGGCAGAATGGCAACGGCTGCAAAGACGCGTCGCCCCGGCAGATCAGCTCGCAAGGTGAGCCACGCAAGCGGCACCGCGATAAGGGCTGCGGTAACCGAGACCGCGCCAGCCAGCAGGGCCGTGTCCACGATCAGATCGACCGTACGCCGCCGGACCAGAGGTGAAAGACACCCTCGTCAGCCTGGCTCGCACGATAGATCAGGTACGCCAGGGGAAGCAAAACCAGCGCCGTCACCAGAAGTGACGGCGCCAGCAACTCGACCGGCATCGACCGGGTCGAGCGGCGGCGAAAACCCCAACGAAAGGCAGTTCCCGCCGGTTCAGATTGCCCAATGGGAGGATTGGGCACGGTGTTCCTCTACAAGACGCGATGCCTGGAACAGCTGGCGAAACATGTGCCCCTGGACCGACGTCCTTGCGTAGGCGCCGCCCGCCGTGGCCGCCAAAATCGACTCACCACGAATGGGCACATGTTCTCGAACCAACGCTAGACGAGACCAACCTCGGCCAACAGCGCCAGCGTACCCTCCAGATCGGCAAGGCGGCTAAGGTCTATGTCGGGTGAATCGAGCTCGGCCAGCGGTGGAAGCCCTTCAGCAGTGGGGACTCCGGCCAGCAGCGGATACTCATACGTGTTTTCGGCGAAATACGTTTGCGCTTCTTCACCGAGCAGGTAGTTGGCGAGCGCCAACGCTCCCTCGGGGTTTGCCGACGTGTTGAGCACGCCGAGACCGGAGATGTTGACGAGCGAACCGATGTTTCCCCCTTCGAAGAAATGGTTCGCCACCGGAATCTCGCCTTCCTCGGCCGTGATCTCGTAGATGTAGTAGTTGTTCACGAGACCGGTGGCGATCTCGCCGGCTGCGACTGCGCGGACGATATCGCTATTGCCCTCGAACACGACCGCGCCGTTGTCGATCATGCCCTGCAGCCATGCTCGCGTAGCGTCCTCACCCTCGGTGACGCGCATGGCTGTTATGAACGCCTGGAACGAGCCATTGGTTGGCGCCCAGCCGACCTTGCCCTCCCAGGCGTCGCCGGTCAGTTCCTGCACGGTGGCAGGCAGCGCATCGGGAGCGAGTTCATCGGTGTTGTAGACGAGCACCCTGGCACGTCCAGTAACGCCGACCCAGTTGCCGGCGGACGAACGGAATCGTGAATCGACGATGTCGAGCGTTTCGGCCGGCAGCGGAGCGAAAAGACCCGCCGCCTCGATTGCGCCGAGCGCGCCGGCATCCTGCGCGTAATACACGTCGGCCGGGCTGTTCTCGCCTTCTTCAAGGATGGCCGCCGCCATCTCGGCGGTGTTGCCATAGCGCGCCTCGACCGCAATTCCGGTCGCCTCGCTGAACATCGCCAGTACCGGCGCAACCAGATCCTCGGAACGGCCGGAATAGACCGTGATCGTTCCGCCAGCGGTGGCGCTCGCTTCTGGAGTTGCCTGCGCAGCTGCGCCCAGCCGGCCGATCGCCAGCGCGCCTGCGCCAACTCCCGTGGCCATGAGCAGACGACGCCGGTCGATAGCCCATGTCACGGTTCGGAGCGCCGTGCCGTTTGTTGCCCGATCTGCCAAGGTCGAAATCCCTTTCCCGAATGATGAGAATATCCGATCAAACAACTCGGAATTAGCCTAGCAATTCGCGAGCGGCAGCGTCAAGTGATGCGTTGTTTTCGTTGATGGATTCCGCGATATCGATCAGCGATCAAGGACGCGCAAAGACCTCGACGGCCGCGGCGACCAGTTCGGCATTGCTCGCAACGCGTTTGTTGCGTGGCCCGGTGAGGGTATCCTCGAATCCAATGCGGGAATCCCAGCGCCGGCGTTTGGCATCGCGCAGGGCGAACCAGGCGAGTGGCCCGTCGGTATGTTGCATGCGCGGATTCATGGCGCCCAGCCGGTCGAGTTGCGCGTGGAGCTCATCGAACCGCGCGCCCGCAGCCTCTTCATCAGGCAGACTGTCGCCGTCCGGCTCGATGAGCAGGCGTACCACCCCGTTCGAAAAGATCAACATCGAGCGGGCGAAGACGTCTATATCTTCCATACTGCCGATGCCAACTTCGACCCCGATGCCGGCCGCAATGAGCGCCTGCATGATCATCACGGCCCCCTCTTCCGAGCAGTTCACCGACGCGTAGTCGGGTCCATACCAGCTGCGAACGAGGGCAAGCCGTTTCTCGAGATCGGGCTCGATCCAGGCGCCGGTAGATACGCCAACCGGCACACGGGCGGCTTCCTTGACCTGCCGGCAGACTGCAAAGATCGTCAAGGGATCGAGCGTTTCCAACCCAGCGGCGTCACGCGGATGCAAGTGAATGGCGGACGCGCCAGCGGCTACGCATGCGGCCGCGTCCCGGGCGAGTTGGTCGGCCGAGCAAGGCAGCCCCACATGCGCATCACACCGTCGTGAACCATTGAGCGCCGCCTGGATCATCCAACTACCCCCGCAAGAGCACGTCCACCATGGCATCACCGACCGCTTTGGTCGTCGCGACACCGCCAAGATCGGGTGTCCGCGGACCATGTTCGGTGGTCCACTCGATCGCGTGCATGACGCGCTCCGCCTCGACGCGCAGTCCCAGATGCTCGAGCATCATGGCCGCGCTCCACACAGCAGCAATGGGATTGGCGATGCCAAGCCCGGCGATATCGGGCGCGGAGCCGTGGACCGGCTCGAACATGGACGGATAGCGCCGCTCCGGATCGATGTTCGCGCTGGCGGCAATGCCAAGGCTCCCGGCAATCGCCCCGCCCAGGTCGGACAAGATATCGCCAAACAGATTCGACGCCACGATCACATCGTAGGCTTCCGGGCGCAACACCAGCTTGGCTGCCATGGCGTCGACCAACACGGATTCTGTTTCGATGTCCGGATAGTCGAGCGCCACCCGGGCGAAGGTCTCATCCCACAGCGTCATGGCGTATTGCTGGGCATTGCTCTTGGTGACACTGGTCACTTTCTTGCGTTTGCGGGTTCCCGCCAGGTCGAAGGCATAGCGAATGATGCGCTCGCAGCCAAGGGCGGTGAACAACGCGGACTGAACCGCAACCTCGCGATCGGGTCCGCGCGCAGCCAGATTCCGCCCACCCAGACCCGCGTATTCGCCTTCAGAGTTTTCGCGCACCACTACGAAATCGATCGTCTCCGGCGATCCGTTGCGCAGCGGGCTCTCGATACCCGGCAGGAGCACGCCGGGCCGAACACAGGCGTATTGGTCGAAACCCTGGCAGATGTTCAGCCGTAGCCCCCAGAGCGCGATATGGTCCGGCACCTCCGGCCAGCCGACCGCGCCGAAGTAAATCGCATCGAAGTCCCGCAACCGGTCGAGTCCGTCTGCCGGCATCATGACCCCATGCTCGAGGTAGTACTCGCATCCCCAGGGAAAGTCTTCGAACTCGAATGCCAACGTGCCGTCGCTCGTCTGCGCCAGCGCTTCCAGCACCTGCTGACCGACCGGCACAACTTCCTTGCCGATCCCATCCCCCGGAATGACCGCAATCCGAAACACTTGCTTACTCATCTTGTCCCACCGATGGCCCGTCCGCAGGGCCGATTGCGACGATCGAATCGCCAACATGAATCGTGCCGCCCCGCACGATGCGAGCGCGTAAACCGCCGGTGCGCACAAGCGACTTCATGACCGCCCTGCCAGTCAGCTCTTCCAGATGCACACATGGCGGACAAGCGCGCACGCCTTCGCAGACCACCGGGCCGATCGCGAAGGCTTTGCCAATCAACGCGTCGAGATCGATGCCAGTGGTGATGAGGTTGCGGCGGCATTCGCGCGTTGCGAATGGCGCCCCGGAATCCACGGCCGCCTGCGCCACTGCGTCGGTATCGATCAAGGTCAGCTCCCGCGCGCCTGACGTTGTCGGATTCTGCGAGTAGAACCCGATACCCAGCGCATAGCGATCGCCGGCGAGTCCCTGTCCTGGCATGGCGTCTGCCTGGGTCTGCGCGGCCATCGGCGCGCCTGCCACCGGTGTCGTGAAAATCTCGAGCACTGTGCCCGCAGTCATGCTGGCCCTCGTTTTCTTTGGATCGAGCCTCCAACGCCTGGATCGAGGCGTGACCGTCGTTTTCTCAGGCTGCGAGTATGATCCATGCGGCATTCTCGCGGTTTTCGTGAAACGTGGCGCGCATGACTTCGAGCCGAACGATCTCGGACGACATTTACTTCCTCGGCGATTTGCTCGGCGATGTCATCACCGCGCAGGCAGGATTGGATGGATTCGACCTCGAAGAATCGGTGCGCGCGCTCGCCAAGGCGCATCGCTCGGGCGACCCCGCGGCAGGAACCGAGCTCAACGCGCTCATCGCAGGATTGAGTATCGACGAAGCGGTCTTGCTCATCAGGGCTTTCACCAGTTACTTCCAGCTCATCAATCTCTCCGAAGACAACGAACGCGTGCGTCGCATCCGGAAGCGCGAAGCCGAAACCTTTCCCGCGCCCCGCCGCGGCTCCATCCGTGAAGCGCTTCAGGTTCTCAAGGATCGCGGCATGAGCGGCGAAGATGTGGCCGCGCTGCTGCAACGCGCCCAGGTTCGGCTGGTGATGACCGCCCATCCCACCGAAGCACGCCGCCGCACGATTCTCGAAAAGCAAGCGCGCATTTTCCGTACCTTGCGCGACATGGACGAAGCGGATCTGCTGCCCCGCGAGATCGAGCGGGTGCGCGACCGGCTTGCTGCCACAGTGGCCGAGCTCTGGAGCAGCAGCGAGGTGCGCGCGGTGCGCATGAAGGTCAGCGATGAAATCCAGGCGAACCTGATCCATTTCCGCACGAGTCTCTATCACATCGTGCCCGAGATCTACCGCGACCTCGAAGAGGCCGTCGCCGATCTCTATCCGGATGACTTCATCCCCGTGCCATCGTTCCTCACGTTCGGCTCCTGGGTTGGCGGCGACCGGGATGGGAATCCGTTCGTTACCCCGGACGCAACCCGCGAAGCCCTCGTCATGATGCGCGATTCGTGTCTGACATCGCTGGACGAGCGGTTCGGGCAAGTGGCCGGACGCATTTCGGTTTCGACCATGATCGCTGGCGAATTTCCGGAACTGGACGAGCTCTTGCACGCCAACCGGGAGCGGTTCCCCGAGGTCGCGGCGCGGTTGATGGCGGAAAACGTCGATGAGCCGTTCCGTCAGCTGCTGACGCTCATGCGCGAGCGGGTGCGCGCCACTCGTTTCGAGCTTCCCGGCGCGTACAGCGGCCCAAGGGAGCTGTTGAGCGATCTTCGCCTTATCGAGCGGACCCTCATCGACCGGGGCGAAGCGCTCATCACCGGAGGCGATCTGCACGATCTCATCCGGCAGGTAGAGGTCTTCGGTTTTCACTACGCCAGCCTCGACATTCGCGATCATTCCCGCCGCCACGAACGAGCCGTCGACGAATCGTTCCGCCTCACCGGTATCGCGCCCGACTACGCATCGTTGCCGGAGACCGAGCGCGTGCGCCTGCTCTCGCGAGAAATCGAGAGCTTGCGCCCGATCGTGCCGATCGACCTCGGCCGATATTCGCACGAAGCCGCCGAAGTGATCGAAACCTTCCGGGTCATCCGCGAAGTGATGGACGGGAAGCATCAGGACGCAATCGGCACATACGTCATCTCCGCCGGAGAAGCGGCGTCCGATGTGCTGGAAGTTCTCTTGCTCATGAAAGAAGCCGGTTTGGCGGGGCCCGGCGGTGTGGATGCCCGGTTGCCCATCGCCCCGCTTTTCGAGCAAGGCGAGTCGCTGGCGGCAGCGGATAGCGTCATGCGTGATCTGCTGATGCAGCCGGTCTATCGCACTGCGCTGGCAGCGCAAGGCAATGCGCAGGAAGTGATGGTCGGTTACTCCGACTCGAACAAGGAACTCGGCTATCTCGCCTCGTCGTGGGCGTTGTACGAAGCACAGGTCAAACTGAAAGACCTGTTCCTGGCCTTTGGCGTCGACTTCACCTTTTTCCACGGACGAGGCGGTTCGGTGGGGCGCGGCGGAGGCCCGTCGAACGTCGCCATCCTGGCGCAACCAGCCGATACCGTGCGCGGACGCATCAAGATGACCGAGCAAGGCGAAGTCGTGGCGGGACGCTACGGTCTGCGGGAGATCGCCCATCGCGAGCTGGAACTCGTCACCGGCGCTGTGCTGGTTTCCATGGTTGGATTGCTCCATGCTCCTGAAGGCGATCAGCTCGCCCGCTTCGAGCAAGCCATGGCCACCATGGCGGCCAGATCGACCGAGGTCTACCAGGCGCTGGTCTACGGAGACGAGGGATTCATCTCCTTTTTCGAGCAAGCCACCCCGATCAGGGAAATGAGCGAGCTCAAACTCGGCTCTCGTCCGGCGCGGCGCACCACATCGCACCGCATCGAAGACCTGCGCGCGATTCCCTGGGTCTTCTCCTGGACCCAGGCGCGCATTCTGCTGCCGGGCTGGTATGGACTCGGTTCGGCGCTGGAGACCGCGCGAGAGCGCTACGGACTCGAATTCCTGCAGGAAATGGACGAGGGCTGGCCCTATTTTGCCGCCGTGCTCTCGAACGCAGAGATGGCGCTGGCCAAAGCGGACATGCGCGTGGCAGAGCTGTACATCGGGTTGGTGGAACCCGTCGAATTGCGCGAACGGATCTGGACCGACATCACAGCCGAGTTTGCACGCACGGTCGAACTCCTGCTCGCGGTCACCAGGCAAACCGCCCTGCTCGACCGAGATCCCGTCCTGCAACGTTCGATCGCGCGGCGAAATCCGTATGTCGACCCGCTCTCCTTCATCCAGGTGGAACTGTTGAAACGGTTCCGGGAGACCGGAGATGTCGACGCCTTCCTACGCCCGGTGCTCTTGAGCATCAACGGGATAGCTGGAGCGCTCAAGAACACCGGCTAGCGCAAGGGTCCGTTCGTACCCATTCGGGCACCCAGGAAACCTTTTTGCCCCTCCGCGCGCTGTGTAGAATGAACGTGGGGAAACTGGGTATTGTTCTTGGGATTCGTCGATTGGGGTCGACGGGAAGGGTTTACATTTGAAACGCATTGCCTCGCTGGTGCTCCTGTTGTCGTTGCTGGCAGCACTGGCGCTTCCTGCATTCCAACCGGCGTACGCCGCGCTCGCGCAACCCGAGGGTTCCGTCGTCGCTGAACAGGAAGGCGAAGAGCCGCCTCCCGTCGAGGAGGAGGTTCCGCCGACCGAAACGCCAACTGAGGTACCGGCGCCCACCGAGCCTCCCGTTCCGACCGCAACCAACACCGAGGTTCCACCAACCGCGGAGCCATCTGCCACGGACGAACCAGTTCTTCCGGCCGAGACGATGACCGCCTCGCCGACAGAAACGGCGACCACCGAGCCATCGGCGACTCCATACAAGAACTTCGTGTACGGCGATCGTTTTGTGACCACCGCGCGGGTCAACTGCCGCGTTGGTCCGTCCGTCGCCGACCAGGTGATCAAGGTTGCCTACAACGGCGAGTCAGGCGTCTTCCTCGAGTACGCCGTGCTGGCTGGCGGCTATGACTGGATCAAGGTCCAGTTCCTGGACGCTGCCACGACGCAGTGCTATCTGGCTGGGAAATATGTCGATCTGGCGGAGCCGGGATACGGCGTTCCTCCGACGATCACGCCAACTCCGTCGAATACCCCGACCAGTACGGTGACCAGTACTGCCACTGTGACGGAAACGGCAACCGTCACCGAGACACCGACGATCACGACAACGCCGACCGAGACGCTGACACCAACGGTCACGTTGACCCCGACCGAGACTCTCACCCCAACGGTGACCAACACACCGACCGTCACCAACACGCCAACCAACACACTCGTGGCGACGCTGACGCCGACGCCGACCTACCGCAACATCCACGCGGGTGACCTGGTCGCAGCCAATCAATCGCTCAATTGCCGTTCGTCCGCCTCGACCTCTGGAACCGTCACCCGCATCCTGGAGAAGAACGAGCGCGCGATCGTCATCTCCGATCCGGCGTCGTCTGGCGGCTATTGGTGGTCCAAGATCAGACCGCTCGGCACCACGATCGAGTGCTATGTCGCTGCGCAGTACCTCGATGTGATCCAGGCTGGTGGCGGCGTGACACCGACGGTTTCCGGCACGGTCGTTACTGGCGGACCGTACAAGGTCGGCGACATGATCGAGACCACCGCCACGGTCAACCTGCGCACTGGCGCCGGCACCACGAACCCGGTGGTGAAGACGATCTCGTCCCGGACCGTCGGCACAGTCATGGCCGGATATCAGAAAGTCGGCAACGACGACTGGATTCAGGTGCAGTTCCCGACGGGGAACGGCTGGATAGCAGCCCGCTACACCAAGCTGGTCGGCGGCAGCACGCCGGGCGGTCCGTTCGCCGCGGGCGAAAAGATCGTCGTCACCGGTCCGGTCAACCTGCGTGTCGGTCCGAGCACTTCGAGCACCGCGCTCGGTCAGCTCAACAAGGGCAACCAGGGCATCGCGCTTGGTGTGCAATCCAAGGTCGGCAGCACCACCTGGGTGCAGGTCGAGTTTCCGCTTGGGACTGGCTGGGTCTCGGCCGCCTATCTGCAGAAGCTCAGTTCGGTCACACCCACGGTTGGTCCGCAGGCGGGCAGGATTGCCGTCTATATCGACTGCACGTCGAACCCCGAACGTGTGCTCGTCACGAACACCAATTCGCAGTCGATCAAGGTCATCAGCATCGGTTCGATCTACCAGCCGAGCGGCGCGGAGCCATTCTCGGTTGGCGACAATGTCGGACCGAACGTGACGCTTTCGTACTCCGCCGGCAGCGCGGCCAGCGGCATCCGCAAGCTCACGTCCAGCCAGATCTTCGATGACAGCGCCGGAAGCGCCGAGGGAGTGATCGTCAAGACATCGCTGGGCGACATCACGGCCTACTGCCCGGCCGTTACCAGCGGCGAGAAATGGATCGAAGTCAACCTGAGCACCCAAACGATGACCGTTTGGCGCGGATCGACCGTCGTGTCCAGTTCATTGGTCAGCACCGGCAAGCCCGGCTTCAGCACGCCGACCGGCACGTACTACATCTCGACCAAGTACCCCTCGGTCACCATGGCCGCGTGTGTCAACGGCGAGTGCTGGAACACTCCGGGCGTCCCATGGGCCATGCTCTTCCGTGCTGGCGGGTTCTACATCCACGGCGCCTACTGGCACAACGACTTCGGTAGAGTGCGGAGCCACGGATGCGTCAATCTCCCGGTGCCGTATGCCGAGTGGCTGTACGGTTGGGCGCCTTCGGGCACGCGCGTTTGGATTCACTACTAGCGATCCCCACGATCGCACAGATAGAACGGGGTGTCCCTCCCGGGGATGCCCCGTTTTTTCGTCCCTTGCGCATGGATCCCTCCTCCGTCGATAGTTCGCGCCGGCAAGTCGCCGGCAAGTCATCGCCAACGCCCTGAGTTCCGCTCGTGATCGATCCATCGCCCGATTCAATCGACCCCGTACCTGCACTCCTGGCTCACGGTGAGACGGAGAGCGGGTCCAGAAGCGCTCGATCGGAAATGCTGGTCATTCCTGCAACGGAGCGCACCAACCTGATGACAGGCGATTTGGCTCAAATCAACCGCGCTTCGGTCAATGGGCGCGCGTGGATGTCCACCGCCGCCACAATCTTGCGCACCTTCGAGGCGGGTGAACGTGTCGAGCTGTTGAGCGATCCGATACGCTCCGAGGGGCGCATTTGGGCCAGGGTGCGGGAAGATTCCGACGCAACCGGCGCTCCATGCTATGTCGCCACGCGCTACCTGGACCTGGTCGAGGCCCGGGCAAGCGTCCCCCTCACAGTCTCACGACCGGACGCGCCCGGCGATCGTGCGCTCGCATCGTTTCGACCCGGCGACCTGGTGCGCCCCCGGGTTCGATTGAAACTGCGTGCGCAACCTAATGCCAGAAGCACAGTCCTGCGCGAGCTGTCCACCAACACGCTCGCCACCGTGCTGGACACTGTCGACGGCTCCAGTGAGTCCGACTGGATCCACGTTCAGTTGCCGGAGGTCGAGGGTTGGCTGGCGACCAGATACATAGAGCTTTTCGGCCGAACGAGAAATGGATCGAGGTCGACATCTCGAATCAGACGCTGATCGCCTGGAACGACCGTGAACCGGACGCCCGTCTGATCATCAGTTCAGGGAAGCCCGGTTTTCGCACCCCACTCGGAGCCTTCACGATCTCGCAAAAGGTTCCAGCCAAGCGAACGGTAGCCACCGTCAACGGCGAGCATTGGGACATTCCGGGTGTGCCCTGGATCATGGTCTTTCGCTCGGGCGGGTACTACATCCACGGCGTTTATTGGCATGAAGACTTCGGCAATGCCGTCAGCCATGGCTGCGTCACCCTGGCCGTGCCTGATGCCGAGTGGCTCTACCAATGGACCCCGCTCAGCGCCCCGATGCTCATCCACGAATAGGTCGTGGCGTCGTTTACAGCACCGCCGCGCTGGCCGTGCGAGCGGTCTGGCCCTTCTCGCCGGCGGTATATGGGTTGTGCCAGGCGGTTCCTTTTTCCACGAACCGGTCGGGAAGGAAGTAGCTCAGATCGAACCCGTGGTTCCTGCCCGTGATCTCATCGGCAACGATCTTGCCGTTGATTGCGCCCCAGGAAAACCCGCCGCCGTTGAATCCGGCCACGATCGTGAGTCCCTGCATGATGCTGGTGCGTCCGATCAATGGCAGTCCGTCCGGTGTAAATCCCATGATTCCGGCCCACATGCGCACCACGCGCACGCCTTTCAACACCGGGAACAGCCCAACGAGCCGCTTGCCGATTCCGCTCATGACCGGCAGCGTGACCCGCTCTTCGTAGAGTCCGAGTCCTTCCTGCTCATCCAGGCGGCGGAATCCCCCGCAAACGATGGGGCCACCGGGCACCTGACGGCCGTATTCCTTGTCGAAGTTATTGCCCCAGGCGAGCGGCAAGATAGGCGCGACCGGCTCGGTAGCGAGAATCTGGCCGCGTGCCGGAACGATGGCGCCCGCTGGCAATTGGCGCAAGAGCAGCGGCGTGTACGAGTTGGTCGCCAGCACGACTTCTTCGGCATGCACACGTGAGCCGTCCAGCAACTCGACGCCGGCAGCGCGTCCTGAATGCTCCAGAATCTTCGCAACCGGGGTATGTGTGCGAATCTCGGCACCGAGGCGGGCAGCCGCATTGGCAAACCCGTCGACCAGCGCAAATGGCCAAAGATGACCGGCGCTGCGTGTGTACTTGGAACCGTAGATGTCCTCGGTCACCGCAGGCATCAGTTTGCGGGTCTCTTTCGCGTCCAGAAGTTCGGGGCTTGCTCCAGCGGCGCGCTCGATTTCATATCGCTCGACCATGTGGTCCCACTGCGCTTTGGTTTGCCCGATCTCGATCGTGCCCGATTTTCGCAGCTGGAAATCGACCCCCAGTTCGTCCGGCAGCTCCTGCAACATGCGCCAGTTGGCCGAGGTGATGTCATAGAGCTGGCGTGCGCCATCGCTATGCATGCGCGCGCCCTCGCTGGTCATGCCGCCGTTGCGACCCGACGCTCCGGAACAGATGCCTCGCTGGTCGAAGAGATGCACCTTCTTGCCCGCCTGCGCCAATCGAAACGCAATCGAGCAACCATTGACACCGCCACCAACCACGATCACATCTGGACCAGACATCGCCGTCTTCCTCTCGTTGCCGCCGAACTCCCGGAAGTCTATCAGTCCATACCGGCCACGCTCGCCAGGACGACCGGCTCCGCGATTGGGAAAGAACGGACTGGCGGGCAGCATGCGGCCCGCCAGTATTCGAACAGACCGACAGGTCATCCCACGGTGACCGCAGAGTCGGACGTCCTCGCCGACTCCACGTGCACCCTTGGGAGCCACTCGAGCCGGTGAGGGAGGTACCAGTTCCAGTCGCCGAGCAAGCGCATCGAAGCAGGCACGAGCACCAGCCGAATCACGGTGGCATCGAGGAGTATCGCGACCGCCAACCCGAAACCAAGCTGCTGGAACATCACCAGATCGGCTGTAGCGAATGCGGCGAATACGACCACCATGATTGCCGCAGCACCGGTGATGATGCGCCGGGTGACATGCAGCCCATCGGCAACGGCCAGCGAATTGTCGCCGGTCCGGTCCCACGCTTCCCGAATTCGGGATAAAAGGAAGATGTGGTAGTCCATCGACAATCCGAAGAGGATGCTGAAGAGAAAGATTGGGATCCAGGCCTCGATGGTTGGTGTTCGTTGGAAACCGAATAGCCCGACACCATGCCCTTGCTGGAAGACGAAAACCATCGCCCCATAGGCTGCACCGACCGAAAGCAAATTCAGCAGAAGCGCCTTCACCGGTACGACGATCGACCGGAATGCCAGTAGCAGCACCAGGAATGAAAGCCCAAGAACGATCGCCAAGACCCGCGGTGTCCACAGGCCGACCAGCGCATCGAAGTCGGCCGTTTCGGCGACATCCCCGCCAACCAGGACGCACGCGTCGATCCCGGCAAAGGCCGTCGGTATCAGGTCGACACGCAAGCGCTCGATTGCGGCATAGGCCTCGGGCGTGTTTCCGTCGATGGTGAGTGGCACTTCGACCAATGCCAAGGTGCCTGCATCGTTCCATGCTTGGTCCGTCGGCGGGGCGAACGCGGAATCGGCCGCGAGACCGTCCAGCAGTCGCTCGATGGCGCCGTTGGTCGCGTCGTCATTCGATCCGGCAACCACAATTTCGACCGGATCGGTCAGGCCGGCAGCGAAGTCGCGAGCCAAAATTTCGTATCCAGCGCGTAGATCGCCAGGTGGCATCGATTCGATTCCGGCAGCCCCGCGTTCCATCGACAGAGCTGGCAAGGCAAGCAGGAAGAGAACTGCAATGGCAGCCAAGGCGCTGATCCCCGGCCGTCGCAGCACCAAACGGACGAGCCGGTCCGAGTGCGTCGCCCTTGTGCGCGCTCCAAGCCATTGCGGACGACGCGGCCAGTCGAGCCTGCTCCCCGAGATCGCCAGGCGCCGGAAGCAAAGTGAGCGTCGCCAGGAGTGCGACCACGACCACCAGGATTGCTCCAGCACCGAGACTGCGAAAGAGCGTGGTGGGGAGCAGGAGCATGCCCAGCAGGCTGATTGCCACGGTCGCCCCTGAAAAGAGGACCGCGCGCCCAGAGGTAGCGGCGGTGCGCGCCATCGCTTCAGCCGGTGCATGTCCCATCCGGCGTTCTTCCCTGAACCGGTCGACGATGAAGAGCGCGTAGTCCACCCCGACCGCCAGACCAATCATGGAAATCATGTTGAGCGCGTAGACCGACATCGAGGTCACCCGACCCAGGAGCAGCGTCAACCCCACCGCCCCGGCGATGGAAACGATCGACAACACGATCGGAATTCCAGCCGCCACCAGCGCGCCGAACACAAGGATCAGCACCAGCAAAGCCGCTGGAAGACCAAACACTTCCGAACGGATGAGATCGTGTTCGGTCATCTCGTCGACTGCGTCATCGAAACGATCTTCGCTGACGAAATGCACCAATGACGCCACTCGGTGGCTGCGGCAAGCACCGCGGCATCAGCTGCATCGCGTTCGCCACTGGGACGATATGGGATCAGGGTGGTCGTTCCATCGGCTGACCTCAGCGTGTCTGCCCGCTCATCCCCAGCTTCGTTCGCTTCGTACCAGGTGATGGCGGTCGCTCCATTCGTCTCGAGCGCCCGCGCCAGCGATTCCACCGCGGTGTGGTAGGCGGGGTCATCCAGTGTCATTCCAGCGGATTCGACGACCAGCAGCTCGGGATAGTCGTCTGATTGATCTTCCGCTCCCCACTCGCTCTCGAGGAGCCGATCGGCCTGCACCGATTCTGGCTCTGAGATGAACTGATTCTCTGTACCGAGCTCTCCGCCGGCCACCGCGGCAAGCGTGACGAGCAGCACCAGTCCAGCCATCCAAATCAGGATCGTACGTCGCGGAGAGGAAAATGAATATCGAGGCAGCGCCTCCTGAAAACCGTTCAACATGGCGGCAGTCATCCATCAACGAAGCCAATCGGCGCTGATCAGCGCCCACACTCGTTGTATCGGCGGGAGATCGACTTGCCGACCGCCGTCCGATGGAATTCGCTCTCCGCTGTTTGGTGGTGATTCAGGGGAGCAGGTCAGCGGAATGTTGTAGAAGGCCGGTCGCCAGCCGGGAACCGTTTTTCTGCGCGACTGGCGATGCAGCATCTGGGCGATCAGTCGTCGAGCGTAACGAGTCCCTCCCCGAAGGCCGTAGAGCGTCGCCTGCGTACGGCTGGCAAGTCCCAGCTTGCTCAGGATATGGCTGATGTGGGTGCGCACAGTAGCTTCACTGAGCGGTGCGCGGCTACTCTCTGGTTCGAGTACTTGCCACCTCGCGCAGCACATCGAGCTCGCGGGTGGTGAGCCCATCGGTGGCCGGAGTTGCCGATGCCGCTTGACTGAGCGCGCTCATGATCCGACCCGCGACCGACGGGTCGATTGGCGATTCGCCTCGGTCCACCTGGCGAATCGCCCGCACGAGGTCCTCCGGTGAGGAGTCCTTGAGCAGGTAGCCGCGCGCCCCAGCGCGAATCGCCGGGAGCACCTTTTCATCGGTGACGAAGCTGGTCAACGCCAGAATGCGCGCCTCGGTGACCAGGGTTGCCCGGATGGCGCGATCGCCTCAGTTCCTTCCATTCCAGGAAGAACGGGGTCCATGAGCGTCATCTGGGCGCAACACCAACGCACCCGTTCAATGGCGACAATCTCCCCGCTTCGCCAATGACTTCGACGCGTCGGGTTCGGTCGAGCAGCGCGCGAATCCTTTGCGCACAATTGCATGATCGTCGGCAATGAAATAAAGCGTGACCAGCAGCCGCAGCGGCGTCTCACACCCGCACGCGGGTTCATTGCCTGGATCCGACACGACAGTAAACGTTCCGCCGAGACGTTTCGCCCGTTCACGCATGCGCGCATGCCGCCAGATCCGATCAGCAGCGGCGCCGGTTTCGATCCCAACCGCCGTCATCCTCCACGTCCAGCACCAGCGATCGCCCGTCCCTGGCGAACCACGACGCGTACATTCGACGCGCCGCTGTGCCGTACCGCATTGGTCAACGCCTCGATTGCGATGCGCTCGAGCTCGATCGGTGCAGGCGGTACATCGCTCAACGTCGTACGTGATCGTTGCCTGCAGACCGGTACGGCGCTCGACGGTGGCCAGTCGATTCTCGAGCGCGCGTTGCAGTCCGAGCTCCTCCATCTCTGGTGGGCGCAGCTCGTAGATCAGCAGGCGCATCTCCGCCTGTGCGGTGCGAGCGGCTTCGCTCATGGAATCGAGTTCCTCTACGAGACCATCGTGATTGCCGCTCGCAAGGTTGCGTCTGGCCGCTTCGCTGCTGAGCACCAAACCATAAAGTGACTGACTAACTGAATCGTGCAACTCGCGCGCCAGCCGGTTGCGCTCTTCCACAATCGCCAGATTCTCGATCGTTGCGGCACTCTCGGTCAGTTGGCGGTTCGCTTCCTGCAGTTCCACGACGAGGGAGCGTGCCTGAACCTGCACGCTCTCTCTGCTCGGTGACCGTCGCATAGGATGCAATGAGAACGTATCCGACGATGTACAACAAGATGATCGCCAGCGAGCTGCGGCCAGAGCTCCTGAAAAATCAGCAACCCCGCAGTCATGACCGCGAAGGTCGCTGCGAACCAGAAACGCCGCCAGCGGCGATCGGGAACGAGCGCAATCTGCGCGCTTATTGGAATCAACAAGACTGGAAAAAAGTCGAGCTCGGGCTGGGCCACCATCGCCGCAAAGACGATCGTGAGCTGCAGCCCGAAATAGAGATGCTCATACCAGTGAAAGCGGCGACTCAGCCGGTCGCCGGTGACGAAGAGCGCCAGATAGACCAGGAGCAACAGAAGAGTCAGGGGTTGCCGATCCGCATCCCCGTCCGCATCGAATGACCGCAGCACGACCGCCAACCAGAGCGGCAGACTGACCAAATAGAAGAACCGTGGGCGACGTCCGCCCAACCCGGTTTCCGGTGTGATTGGCGGCTTGGAAGCAGGCAGATCGATCGGCATCGGCGCGTGGAGCCCGATCGTCCCGGGCTACTCCTTTTCGTAGCGGGCGCGGCAGGCTTCGATCACATCCCAGGCAAAGGATGCGTCATGCCAGCCGAGCACCTCGGTCTGCTTCGGTTCGAGCAGCTTGTACGTGGCGAAAAACGTCTCGATCTCGCGCAGCCAATGGTCGCCAAGATGCGAGAGATCGGATACATGCTGATAACGCGGGTCGCCTACCGGGACCGCCAGCACCTTGAAGTCGGAACCCTTCTCATCCGACATGTCGAGCCCAATCGGCCGCGCATCGATGTAGCAGCCGGGGAACGTCGGTTCCTGCATGAGCACCAGGATGTCGAGATGGTCTCCATCCTCGGCCAGGGTATCGGGAATGAACCCATAGTCGGTGGGATAGTGAACCGAGGAGTAGAGCACCCGGTCGAGCCGCAGTCTCCCCGTGGCCTCGTCGAACTCGTACTTGTTGCGACTGCCGCGGGGAATCTCGATGAATGCGAGAACGGTCGATCGATCGATTGGATTGGACGGATTGGACACGCTACTCCCTTATCCCATGGTTGATTCGATGGTGGATACATCTTCGCCGCTTTTGCAGTTCACTGCCGGAGGTTACTCTGCTGTGCTGGATCTCGCCCGTCGACCGTCGATGCCCGGTGCCCCGGCGACATGCCGAACCGCCTGTTCCACCGCGTTCCATTCGGCGCCCTGCGGCTCGTCTTGATAGCGATAGTCGTGCTTGCGGATGACTTCTCGCAAGTCGGCCCGCAACGTCTCATGCGTGCGAAGCAGCCGCGAACGCAGCGCATCGAGCGCCTCCGCGCTCGGTCCGGCGCAGAGCGCATGATTCAGATGCGAAACGCACAACCCATCAGACGACAGGTATCGCTCGCGGAAACTGGCGGTTCGTAGTCCGTCGAGCAACTGCGCGACGAGCTCGCGCTCCTGTTCGGCGCGCGTCACGCAGAGTGGGCAGGGGCGCGCTTCCACCAGCGCTGCGCATTCCCGATTCGTCCGCCCGCCGGAGATGCGAGAACCAAGCTGCCCTCGCAGACCGGTTCGTGTCGGTGAGACGCGTTCCAGCTCTCGCGAGATGCGTCCCAGCACCGCCTCGTAGATGATGGCGGTGCTCAGGGGCTGCGCTTCGGCGAGCCATTGAGCTGCATGCGTGCTGCAGAACCCCCACGCGGCATCGACTCGCTCTCGGTAGGCAGGATCGAGCACCAGTTCGTCCTGGATCGTCTCGATGGTCTGCGCGACCCGCTGCAGCACGATGCGGCAGACGGGGCATCCTGGCAGGGCAAGCGCATCATCGAGCCGGAGATTGCGAGAAAGCGGCGGCATGCGATCCAGGACTGAACGAACGCGCATCAGCGCGACAAGACGACACCCACTTGACACTGGGCGCGGCGATGCCGAACCCTACGTGGTGACGAGACGCGGGTCAAGGGTTCCTGGGGAGGCGTCCTTGCTCCCGCGGCCAGGAGCATCCCGGTGCGCAACTTGATGGGCCGGCTGAACGCCCGGACGGATGAGGAGCTCCAGCGAATCGGCATTGCCTGGCAGGTGCCGAGCACAGCGCGCGACCGTGCCGCCCTGATCGCTCAACTCATGCGCGCCATGACCGATCTGCGCGCCACGCGCGACTTCTGGATGCGCCGCCCGTTGGACGAGCGCGAGATGATTGCGTTCTACGTCGCAGCCGACGCCGACGACGGATTCACGATCGACCAGCTTGCCGAACAATTGCAGGCGGAACCTTCCGTCGTCAGAGCCACGGCCACCCGCCTCTATCAGGCCGGGGCGCTGGCATCGAACGCGCGCGGCCAGACGCTTTCCGTGGGCGAACTCCCACGGCTCTTCTGCCGCGTGAGCTTGGGCAACTGTTCGCGCGCATTCAGGACGAGCTCGATGCCGGCGACGTGAGTCAGACTCCGTTTGCGGCACTCCTTGCCCTCCTGGATGACGCGGACATTCAACGCGCAGCGGAGCTCTGGGGATTGGAATCGATGCCGGGGTTGCGCACCCGGCGTGAACTCACCGACGGGCTCCTGGAGCTCTCCGCCTGGCCAGACCGGCGATCGGCTGTCGAACGGAAACTCGGCTGGGATGCCAAGCGTGTGCTGGGTGTCGTGACCGAACTGCCAGCCGGGCAAACAACGACGCTGACGGAGATCGCCGACGCCCTGGATCTCGATTTCGGTCAACCCAGGGCAGCGGAGCGCTTACGAACCGCGTTGACGGAACTCGAGGAATCGCTCCTCGTTTGGCATACCTACGTGCCTGACGGACGGCGGGCGCTCTTCCAACCGATCTGGAACACGGCTACCGCAGCGCTGCCGCAGGATCGCGAGCAGGCGCCATCACCGGTGAACGGAACGCCCGATTCCGATGCGCAGGTCGACCGATATGCGCTGGCATGGGACTTGCTCACACTGCTGCGATGGCTGGGCGCAGGAACGCCGGCTGTTGCGCCGCTTTCGTCCGCAACGATGCGTGCCCGGCGCCGATTCAACGAGTTGCTGTGGAACGCTGGAGCGGAAGAGCCGTTGCCGGGCTACCTCGAGTTTCTCGCGGCATTGGCCGATCAGGGCAACTTGCTCGACCCGCCGGACGCCGAATCGCGCGGCAACCCCGCCATGCGCGTTTGGCGATCCCGTTCGTTTGCCGAACAAACCGCGCAACTGCTCACCTGGTGGCTCAGCGCGACTCTGTGGATCGAAGCGTTCGATCAGGAAGAGGTCGTGGTCTCCGGAGCGCACTGGCCGCAGTTCCGCCGCCGGTTGCTGGTTCTGCTTCCGGAATTCGATCCAAACGCCTGGTATCGCCTCGACGCCGTCACGCACTGGCTCAGCAACCGCAGCAGCGACGCCCTGGGCGACACCGTGCAGATCGCGACCGCGCGGCCGGTGGATGCACGCCTGGACCGCTCGGTGGAGCGGCTCTCGTCGCTGGAACAGGTGGTCGAGCGGACACTGCGCAGCGGGTTTTCCTGGTTCAGGTTGGTGGAAATTGGACATATCCCATCGGTCGGCGAGGTGATCCGCGTGACCGAAACCGGGCGCGCCACAGCCGGGGTTGGCTCCCTTCCCCCAGCGCCGGATCCGATCGAACCGCCGTTGACGGTCCATCCCGACCTGACCGTGACGCTCGTCGACCCGTCACCGGTGCGCATATGGTCGCTGACTGCATTCGCCGATCAGGTCCGGTTGCAACCGCAAGCCGAATACCGCATCACGAATCGGTCGTTGAAGCGGGCGCTCACCGCCGGATTCCGCGTGCAGGACGTGGAAACCTTTCTGGAGAAGCAAAGCGGAGAACCACTGGCCGACCGCTCCCGCGCGGAACTCGAACAGTGGGCAGAGTCGCTCGGACGTGTTTGGCTCACGCCGGCGGCCATCGTCCAACCGGAGCAAGAGGACGATACCCAGGCCGTGCGCACGGCGTTGGCCGATGCCGGGCTGACTGTGAGTTCGATGGGACCCGGGTTGCTCGTGCATGGTGCGGAAGGAATGTCCGCCGCAGCGCTCGAGCGACAGATCACCACCACGCTTCAGGAAGCGGGCAAGAGCCCTCAGCTCCGCGCCGCTCCTGATGCGTTCGCGGGTGACGACCGCGTCGTATCAAACGAGGATCCCGATCGTTAGCTCGCAGGTGTCGTGAGTTCCAGTTCGGTGGCCACCGGGCGCAGCTTGGTCAAGCTACGGTCGAGTTGCTCGAGATCGGCACCAGAGAAGGAGACGAGCGCAGCCGCCATTTCCCCCTGCAACTGGCGGGACACCGACTCTGCCGCGGCGCGTCCCTCGTCGGTGAGCGCCAGCAGCACGCGGCGACGATCGTCGGTGCTGTTGATGCGCCGCACATAGCCGCGCTTCTCCAACCGGTCGATCAATCCGGTGACGACCGCCGGTGTGACCATCAGACGGCGCGCGACATCGCCAAGCGTGGTCTTTTCACTCTCGATCATGGTGAGCGCGGAAAGCTGACGCAAACTGAGCCGGTTCTCACCGGCGGCTCGGGAGACGCTGGCCTCCGCCCATCGATTCAGTCGGGGAACTATATCGAGCAGCGACAACGTGACGCTGTCGGCAACTGTGTGGGCTGATTTCGACATCGATGAGACTCTCCTTAAGCAGCGCCCATCACAACGGGTAACGGGGCTGGTGCACATTGATCAATAACTACGCAATCTACGCCCCCGGTTCCGCGCCGCCCTTCGCGCCGGAAGCGTCCTCGACCACTGATTGTACTGGAGGAAAGGAAATTTTTTACCTCACGTTCTTTCACGCGCTATCCCTCACCGATCGGCCGGCATCGTAGACTAGCAAGCAACAGTTCGCCGTTTGGGAGCAACCTGTGAGTCAGCAACGCAATATCCCGGTCCGCAGGTGGATTTCGAACCTGCTTTTCATCGTGGCCGCCGTGCTCTTCGCGTTCGTGGCCTATTCCTGGTACCAGGAACGGAATGACGATGTCGGACCGGTTCCCACACCGCAAAGCGTCCCCGGACATGCTGAACTGAAGAACGTGCACGACGCCATTGTGGCGCAGGGCGCCACGGTGGAATATGGCCGGCAGACGGTTCGTGTCGAAGGACTCACACCAGTCGGTCAACAGCTACTCGTCGAAGGCGCTCCGGTCTACGTGTTCATCTTCGAGAGTCCTGAGGCACGTGAGAAAGAGACGGCGAAGATCGATCTGGACGCGATCCAGCTCACCACACCTTCCGGGGCCGATGCCGCGACCGGCGTATTGGTGATATCTCAGGGAAGCAACATCCTCACCGTGTCAGATGGCGCTCCCGAAGCGGTCCAGGCCCAGGTCGACGCGGCGGTGCAGAGTTTGCCTTGACCGACGACGCGCAGAAAGACGATCCAGTTTCACCAGACGAGCTGCCCGAAGACGATCCGTTCGAGCACGGACGCGTCGGGTACGGCAGCTATGCCAAATACACGCCGGCGTTGCTCGCGCTCGGTATCGTCCTGGTCATTGCGTACATCGGTTGGAAGGAGTGGCAACCGGACGCGGATCTCCCCCGCGCCGGGGTGCTCATCGATCAACCTGCGCCGGCATGGACGCTCGAACTGATCGACGGCTCGACCGTTTCCAATACAGACCTCGCCGGACGGGCCGTCGTGCTCAATTTCTGGGCCTCATGGTGCGCTCCTTGCGAGGAGGAAATGCCAGCACTGGAACAACTGAGCGCCGAATTTTCGACAGAGGGCACACCCGCCACGATCGTTGGTGTGGGCGTCAAGCGCGACAACAATGAAAACGCGCTGGCGATGGTCGAACGGCTGGGCATCACCTATCCGATTGGCCGCGACACCGCCGGGGCAAGCGACACCATCGGTCCGGTCACACAGTCCTTTGGAGTCGACACCTATCCAGCGACGGTCTTCATCCGCCCGGATGGCACGGTGTCAGCGATCGTCTTTGGTCCACTAACCGAGGATACGGCGCGGCAATATGTCGAGGACGCCCTGAGTTCCGGGTCCTGAGCCCTGCGACGCGAGCGTTCGTAAATGCGAAACGGGGCGGCATCGTTACCGCCCCGTAATGCTGCATGCTGCCGGCCGCGTGCCGCGTGCTCCGGGTTAGCCCGCCATTGCGACCTGCGGAATCTTCACTTGTGTGAGCCAGTGCGCATACTGCTGGTTCTTGCCGCGGACTGTATCGAAAAAGATCGTGCGCAGTTGGTCCGTGATCGGTCCCACCTTGCCGCTACCGATCGTGCGGCCGTCCACCGACTCGATCCAGGCGATCTGCACCCCAGTGCCGCAGAAGAAGGCTTCATCCGCGATGTAGAGCTCGGTGCGGTCGATCTCGCGCACCTCGATATCGATCCCGGCACTCCTGGCCATCTTCAGGATCGAGCGGCGGGTGACGCCTTCCAGGATGTCGCTCGAGAACGGCGGGGTGATCAACCGGTCGTGCCGCACGATGAAGAGGTTGCAACCGCTTCCCTCGGCGATCTTTCCGGCTGTGTTCATCATGATCGCCTCATCGGCGCCGTTCTCGACCGCCTCATCCTTGGCGAACGCGGAATTCACATAGGCGCCAGAGAGCTTGCCGCGGCTCGGGATAGCGGCATCCGGAATGCGAACCCACGAGGAAATGACCGCCTTCTGCCCCCGGTCGAGCGACAGGTAATCGCCCATCGGCATCTGATAGACCGCGAACTCGTCGCCGATGCCCCGCAAGCGCGGGGTGAGCTGGACGGCCGGTTTGTAGAGAAATGGACGGATGTAGATATCGCCGGACGGGGCATTCTTCTCGGTTAGCTCGATGATGATGCGCGCCATGTCATCGGCATCGTAGGGAAGCTCCATGCGCAACAGCTTGGCGGAATTGGCGAGACGAGCGGCGTGCTCCGGCAAGCGAAAGATGTTGATCGTGGCGCCGTCCTGGTCCAGATAGCCGCGCACACCGGCAAATGCTCCGGTGCCATATTGCAGCGCGTGGGTGCCGATGCTCACGTTCGCTTCGGAGAACGGAACGATCTTGCCCTCGAAAAATGCGTAGTCGAGCATCTTTGCGTCCATGGAATTCCTCTCGGCGCGATTCCTTCGTCTGGCAGTCCTGGGGTCGAAGGAGCGATTCGGTAGCTAGTCGGTATTGTCCCATATGGAAAGTTGGGACGGTCCCCATCGACCCGCGCAGGTGAACGCGCGAAACGTGCCCAACTGTGAACGGGGCAAGTGGGGATGGTCACGTTATCGTCAGGCGAGCCTTGTGCCCAAACGATGGGGCTAAAGCGATTCGAGCCAGGAAATCGCCGCGCGCGTCTGCAAGAGACGGAGATCGAGCACCTGACGGCCAAAGTCATCTGCACCAGCAGTCGATTCCGCCAGGCGAGCCTGGAGATTGGCTTCCACCTCGCGGCTCCTGTCGAGCTGTCCGCGAATGAGGTCCGAGGCAAGCGCCGGATCGAGTTGGCGGGCGAAATAGAGCTTGACCAGGAACTCGAGCCGGATCTCGCGGGTATGTCCCACCGGTTCGCGCAGCCAATTCAGCAGTTCGGCCTTGCCTTCGTCGGTCAGCGTATAGATCTGACGCGGGGGCCGGGTTCCCTGGGGCTCGATATCGACCGTGACCCAACCGGTGCGGGCCAGCTTCTTCAAGTGGTGATAGAGCATGCCCGGTTCGAGCTTGAGGATGTCGCCAAGCGGCTGATCGTCGCCGAAATGACGCGCCAGATCGTAGCCGTGACCGCCTTCCTGCTCGAAATAGAGCAGACCGAGAATGGCGTGTTCCGCGGGTTGCGTTGGTCGCGGCATTCGGAACGCTCCTTCTGCTAGCTGATTCGGCGCGCCCACCCGCGCTTGAGCCGGGCTTGCCAAGCACACTCGCTGCGGCGAGGAGATCCTTCGGCTTCGCTCAGGATGACAGGGCGAATGGCGTGTTCCGCGGGTTGCGTTGGTCGCGGCATTTCGAGGCTCCCGAACGATGTCCGTTTCCCGCGTAACGGTACACTTTTCGCCGAAAGAACGCAGTCTGCGTCTGAGAGGCGAACTCCTATGGAAACTGCGCTGAACGCGCGTGATGTGATGCTGACCGACGTGCCGGTCGTGACCGCCGAGGCGCCCGTGGCGGACGTCATCGCCGTGCTGGAATCGCACGATTTGGGTGGCATGCCGGTGCTGGACGACGAGCAGAAGCTGGTCGGCATGGTGACCGAATACGACATCATCAGCAAACGCGGCCTCACCGCCGGAAGCATCATGAGCCGCGGTGTGATCACGGTGCAAGAGATGGCGCCGGTGGGCGAGTTGATCGAACTGATGGGTCTCCACGGTGTGCGCCAGTTGCCCGTCGTGCACGATGGTCAACTCATCGGCATCGTGACCCGTCGCGAGCTGATGCGCCGCTATGCCCGCACGATCTGGGTCTGCGAGCGATGCGGCACGCAGGAGCCGGGACTGCTGCGCCCCCTGAAGTGCCCGAACTGCGGAGCGACGACATTCCGGGTGAAGGACGGCGGCGGGGTTGGGAGATAAGGCCACGGCATCAACCGACAGGCGCTGAACCGGACACGCCCCGGTTCGTGGCAATCTCCGCTATTCCGGTTCCCATGATCGCGTTCACCCGCATACGTACACGACTATTTCGTGTTACGATTCGATCGTAAGGACAGATCGTCGTCAGATTCGCGGGTGGCGAGTCGCCTTGAACGAATTCCTTTCAGAGCTTTTCGCGTCGAAGGTCCGCGCTGCGGTGCTGGGCCAGACGATTCCGCGACCCCATCTCGCCTATTCCCTCACCGAGTTCTCACGCATCCTGGAGCTCCCGATCAGTTCGTTGCAACATGAGTGCTACAAGCTGGAGCGGTTGGGCATTCTGGTCTCGCAACGTGAGGGCGCTTCACGGCGCTATCGGGTCAACCCCGAGGGTCCCTCGATCCGGGAATTGACTGCCCTGGTCGTGAGCGCGCTGGAACCAGCCGAGGTGCTCCGCAGCACACTGGACGAGATTCCGGGGCTGGAATCCGCGTTCATCGCTGCGACTTTGCCGCTGACGCAGTCCGCGGTGTCGGGCGCGGAAGGCTCGATCCCGCTCGTGCTGATCGGAGAGATCCCTCTGGAACAGATCGACGCCGCGCAAGAGCGAGTGGCGGCGCTCCTTGGGCTGGATGCGTCACAAATCGAGGCGGTTTTCTACCTTCCCGAGGACTGGGAAGAACGCGTGGAACAGCGGGCAGCCTATGCCGTCTGGCTGCTGGAATCGCCGCGCACGCACCTCGTTGGAACCCCCATCGATTGATTGGATCGATCGCATGAGACAAGGCACGCTGCTGATCGGGCAATCCGGCGGCGCCACCGCGGTCATCAATGCGTCGCTCGCCGGAGCGGTCGAAGCCGGACTCGGTCACTTCGCTCGCGTGCTCGGCATGCGCAACGGCATGGCTGGGTTCCTGGACGAGGCGTTCGTCGACCTGACCAACCTTGGGACGCCAGAGCTCGCCCGGCTGCGAGCCACGCCGGGCTCAGCCCTGGGCACGAGCCGACTCAAAATGAACGAGGAGCAGCTGGATCGGGCAATAGCGATTGCACGCGCCCATTACGTGCGCGGGATCGTGCTGATCGGCGGGAACGACTCGGCCGATTCGGCACGCAAACTCAGTGAGCGCGCGCAGGGAGCGCTTCCTGCCGTGCTCGCGCCAAAGACAGTCGACAACGACCTGATCGGGACCGATTTCTGCCCAGGCTTCCCCTCCGCCGCGAAGTTCCTTGCCAATCTGGTGCGGGATGCAACCTGGGACTCCCTTTCGGCTCCCAACCTCTACCCCGTCAAGCTGATCGAGGTTCCCGGCCGCGATGCGGGATGGTTGCCATTGAGCGGGTCGCTCGGGTTTGCCGAGCACGATACCGACCTGCAGCCACTCGTCTTTCTTCCCGAAGCGCCGCCAGCTTCAGCAGAGGCAATGGTGACCGCCTTGATGGACCGGGTTGCATCGCTTGGATTCGCGGTCGCGATCGTGCCGGAAACATTGCGCGATTCCAGCGGCAATCACCTGGGCGGGAACGAACCGGAGTACATCGATCCATTTGGCCATCCCTACTTCTCCTCCGCAGGCGAAGGGTTGGCGCGGCAGCTGCGAGCCGCGACCGGTGTTCGCGCCCGGGTCGAACGGCCTGGTTCGGCGACCCGGATGTCGATATCGCTCGCATCGCCAACCGACCAACGCCTTGCCTACGAGAGCGGACGAGCGGCGGTCGCGGCCATTGCGCGCGGACAAGGCGGAGTCATGGCCGCTATCGAGCGCGATGCGGCGTTCCCGCCAGCATTCACCACACGGTATGTCGACCTCGGTGAGGTAGCGAATCGCGTGCGGTCGCTTCCTCAGGCATACTTTGACGACCGGAAGCTGGCGCCTACGAATGCGTTCGCGGCGTATGCGCTTCCCCTGCTCGGACCCGATCCGTTTCCAGCGTATGCCCGGCTCGATCCAGCGCGCTAAGGACCTGTTCGCATGAGAGATCTTTTTCGCCGAAGACGTGGCGCTCCAGGAGCGGCAGAGCAATCGAGCGTAGTGTTGTCCGACCGGCAGCACGAGCTGGTCGACGAGGAACTGTCCATCCTCACTCGGCTTGCGGTATTGCTCGACGACTACCCCGCCACCGAGGAAGACCGCCGGCAGATCGCGGATGCGAAGGAGCAGCTCACATCGCTCTTTATGCTGGTGGTGGTGGGCGAGTTCAACGCCGGGAAGTCGGCCTTCATCAATGCGCTCATCGGCGGCCAGATTCTGCCGGAAGGCGTGACGCCTACCACCGCGGTCATCAACATCCTCACCTACGGCGAGCGTATTGGCGATAGACGATTGGGCGATGGGAGCATCGAGCGGACCTATCCCGCGCCGTTCCTGATCGATATCACCGTGGTCGATACTCCCGGCACGAACGCCATCATCCGCGAACACGAAGCACTGACCCAGAAGTTCGTTCCCCGTTCCGATATCGTCTTCTTCGTCACCTCGGCTGACCGGCCATTCACCGAATCGGAACGCGAGTTCATGGAGGGGGTAAAGGACTGGGGCAAGAAGATCGTGGTGGTCATCAACAAGATCGACCTCCTGCGCGATCAGGCGAGCGTCAAGCAAGTCATCGAGTTCGTCGATACGAACATTTCGCGCCTGCTCGGCATCGCTCCCGAGATCTTCCCGGTGTCGGCATTGCAGGCCCAGCAGGCAAACGAGCTGGCCGACCGCAATCTGACCGAAAGCCAGCGGCTGTGGGAAGAGAGCCGGTTTGGCAACCTGCAGAACTACATCTTCGAGACATTGGACGAAGAGGGGCGCATTCGCCTCAAGCTGCTGAGCCCGCTGGGCACCGCGCAGCACCTGGCCGATGTCTACCTGAAGACGACGAATGAGCGCCTGGCGGTCCTGACCGAGGATATCGATACGCTGCGCACCATCGACCGGCAGCTCGAGCTCTATCAGGAGGACATGCGCAAGCAGTTCGCCTATCACCTCGACCGGATCGAGAACATCATCGGCAAGATGAACGCCCGCGGCGACGATTTCTTCGAAGACACGATCCGCATCGGGCGCGTGATCGACCTGATGAACAAGGACAAGATCAAAGCCGAGTTCGAGCGAAAGGTGGTCGGCGATACCGAAGAGGAGATCGACGCAACCGTCAACGAGTTGATCGACTGGATGGTGGAACAGGATCTGCGCACCTGGGAAGCGATCAATGGCTATCTCGACCGGCGTCGCCTGGCGCAGTACGAAGACCAGATGGTGGGCGAGGTGAGCAGCCAGTTCCGCTACGACCGGCGGGCATTGCTCGATTCGGTGTCGAAGCGCGCGCAGGAGGAGGTCGATCGCTACGACCCGGACAAATCGGCCAACGATCTCTCGCTCTCGGTGCGCAATGCCGTCGCGCAAACTGCGATTGCTGAAGTCGGCGCAATCGGGCTCGGAGCGCTGGTTGTGGCTGCGGCAAGCACCGTCGCGGTCGATGTGACGGGTATCGTGGCCGCCAGCCTGCTGGCCGGACTTGGGTTGTTCATCCTGCCACGCAAGCGCAAGCAAACACGGGAAGAGTTCCGCAAGCGTTCGACCGAACTGGAGCAAAACCTGATCTCGGTCATGAACGAACAGTTCGAGCACGAGCTGCAGCGTTCGGTCAATCGGATGGAAAGCGCCATCGCCCCCTATTCCCGTTTCGTGCGCGATCAACACGCCAAACTGACGATGACCAGGGGGGAGCTCGAACAGATCGTTGCCGATCTCAAGGGCATGCGCTTCAAGATCGGCGGCCCGGATGATGCTGCCCCGGCGTTGCAGGCTGGTTTGCGGCCATGGTCGCCGGACGAGGAGCCGAAACCGGACTATCGCGTAGGGCGGTCAGTAAGCGAGCGCGATGCCGAAATCGCTGCCCCCTCTTCGGACACCGCAAGCGGAACCCGAGGGCTCTTCCGCGCGAGCCAGTAAGTCAACGCGCCACCACAAGCCCGTGTTGATAGGCCAACGCAACGGCCGCCGCGCGGTTGCGGCATTCGAGCTTGGCCAGGATACGGGCGACATGGTGATCGGCGGTCTTCAGAGTGATGAAGAGCGTACTGGCGATCTGGCGATTCGACTTTCCGTCCGCGAGCAGCCGCAACACATCGAGCTCTCGCGGAGTCAGGTTGCCGTACGATGCGTCGCCTTGCCCGACCCTGGACGCCGGCGTTCGCTCACGCTCCGCGCGCGCGATGGCAAGCGCTTCCAGCACGGCGTCGTCCATCTCCCATGCCTGCCCAACCGCCCGCTCCCGCTCGAACGCTTCTCGTCCCAGGGATGTTCGCAGCCGATCCTGCAGGTCAGCCGCGCGTTTCGCCTGTGGGCTGGTCGGGTTGACGCAGTTCCGGGCATAGGCGGCCTGTGCCGCCCCAATGAGCCGCGTTGCCACGTCCGGATTCGTTTCGACAGCCCACGCGCCAATGAGACCAATCACATCGGCTTGCCCCAGCTCGTCTCCGATGGTGGCATATCGATCGAGCGCCTCGATGTAGTTCGCTGCAACGGTCGAGACATCACCGATGGCAAGGGCTGCATCACCGAGATTGACATTCGCTGCCGCCAACACGTCGAACGCCGAGATGCGTGACGCAATCTGCAGCGCCTCTGACGCGTACCGAACGGTAGTCATCGGGTCGAGCTGCAGATCGGCCAGGTTCACCAGTGTCACGCTCATACCGTATTCGTCACCGAGACGCCCCTGAATCTCCAGGCACTCGTTCAGCAGCTCCTGCGCCTCGTTCACCTCGCCAAGCCGTTGTCGAACGACCGCATTGTTCGAAAGAAAGGTCGCCAGCAGGCTGGGATCGTCGATCTCGCGCAGAAGGGAAGCAATGTCCCGATGCGCCCGGTCCGCATCCTCCAGCGCGCCCTTGCGCAGCATCGCGCTGGCCATCGACGCGCGCGCGACCCCCATCGTTCGTCGCTCTCCCTCGCTCGCCAGCTCGGCGGCCCGTTCGAACGCCGCGATCGCTTCGTCGAACCGTCCCAGGTTGTTGTTCACGTTTCCGTAATCGATGAGTGAGAGAGCCATCCCGGTTCGATCTCCCAGGCTCTCCCACGCCGCAATGGCGCGCCGATTCAGGTCGAGCGCGGAATCGTGATCGAACTGCAACTCGGCGCAAACCGCTGCCCCACGCAAGGCATTCGCCCAAAGACGGGTGGGTTCTGCTTCGCCAAGCGCCATGGCCGCGGTGAACGCATCCCTCCCCTCGTCCCAAAGCGCCCGAATCCGCCAGTAGCGTTGCAACGCCACGGCCAAACGCAATGCGCCCGTCTGATCGCGCTCCTCGAGGAAAAATGTGAATGCCTGGCGCACATTCGGAGACATCCTGTCCAGACGGACGACCGCCGAATGCTGGCCTTCCCCATGCAGGTTTGGCACGAGGGATTCCACAAGCTCCAGAAACCACGCAGCATGCCGGGCACGGAGAACCGCTTCGTCGCCCAAGGCGCGAAGCTGCTCGATGGCAAAGTCGCGAATCGAGGTCAGCATGCGAAACCGGGGCTGCCCATCGATATCGTCATCGAGTCGCGCCAGCAACGCCTGATCGTAAATCGACTCGAGCACCTCCTCGATCTCGCGATCGGGCGGTGTGCACACCACCCGCGCAGCTTCGAGCGTGAACGAATCGACGAAAACGCCAAGCTCACGCAGCAACCGCCGATCGTCTTCGGCGAGGAGGTGGTAGCTCCAGACAATTGCGCCACGCAGCGTCTGGTGACGTTCGGAGACATCGGCTGGTCCGCCGGTGAGGATCGCAAGCTGCCGCGTCAACGCTTGCCGAAGCGCTGGCAGGGACAACATGCGCAGTCGGGCAGCGGCCAGCTCGATGGCCAGCGGCAATCCGTCGAGATGGGTGCAGATCGTTTCGATGATGGCGGCATTGCGCTTGTCCAGGGCAACTGGCTGGCCTCCGCGCGCAGCCCGATCCAGGAACAACTTCCCAGCCACCGAGAGCTCGCCTGTCCCCGATCCCGCTGGCTGAGTTGCCAATGGTTCGACGGCAATCACGAGTTCTCCCGCGATGTGCAGCGACGAGCGGCTGGTTGCGAGCACCCGCAAGCGAGGCAACGCCCTCAGCAACGCCGCAATATCGATGGCGCCCGGGAGGAGATGCTCCATATTGTCGATCACCAACAGCACGGATCGTCCCGCGAGCGCTTCCGAGATCTGCTCGCCAACCGGCTTGCCATCCGAACGATCGATCTGGAGCCGGTCGGCGATCTCCGGAAGCAGGAGCGCGGGATCGGCGAGCATCGCTCCATCGATGAAACGGACCTCGCTGTCCAGTGTCGCGAATGCTCGCCGAACCGATTCGACCGCCAGCCGGGTCTTGCCGACTCCCCCTGGTCCGACGAGTGTGATCGCGCGTAGCGATGGATCGGCCAGCAGCTGTGCAAGCTGGTCGAGAGCGGATTCCCGCCCGACAAACCGGGTCAGATAGACGGGGAATCCTGACAGGGGATCGGCAAAATTCGACTTAGTTGACATGGAGTGTTTCGCGGTTCATCCGTTCGACGATGGCAACAAGACGATGATGGCGCCGCATGCATTATCTCCAACGTCGGGAATTGCCGCGAGCGCAATTCCGACCAAATCAATCCCGATACTTTTGGTCTGGTTATTTAGCTTGACTATCTATTTTTCCGCCGGTAGTCTGAGTTCAGTCGAATCGTCTGACGCCCTTCGACGCGGGGCCGGACCACCAACGAAAGGAACACATCGATGCTGCAGGTTCACGAGGGTCAGTGCGGTCTTTGCGCGCACTTCGGGGAGAATGATCCCAACAAGACCCAGATCATTCAGATTCGTCTCAAGCACGAGGCCCCGGAGCAACTGACCGAGGCGTGCGGTCATCCGAAGCTCGCCCCGCTCGACCTGGTCGTTACCCCGATCAGCGGATGCAAGGGCTTCGAGCCGGTCGAGGCGCAGGCCTAACCAATCAGTCCTGACAAAACGAACGGCCATCCCGGTTTCGGGGTGGTCGTTCGTGTTTCCGAAGCCGCTATCCTGCCGCCGGACTTCCCTCGGACGGCGCGTAGAGGATATTGATGACCGCCGGTTGGTTCGGATCGGTGTTGCTGATGATCCAACCGTCGGTGGTTGGCTCAGCCGGTCCGGAGACATTGCGCACATCGACGCCCGCCGGTCCCGCCAGATTGGCGCTCAGGAGCGTGTACTGGCCGATCGGTATATTCAGCCACTGGTAGGCGCCGTCTTCCATATGCTGCGCGTTCTCGAGACTAATCGTCTGGCCGTCTGGCAAGGTCATGGAAAAGGCGGTGAGGTCGATCGATCCAGCGTTCATGCATTCACTGTCGGGAGTCGACCGCTCGGGGCAGGAATACGCGGCAACCTGCAGGCTGCCAAGCTCGACGCCTCCCTCGACGGTCGGCGCCATGGTGGCGTTTGTGTCGAACGTTGGCTGGATGATAGCTGTGGGCGCCGCGGGCTCATCATTTCCGCCGCGCGACCAAATGGCAATCGCCAGCACGGCAATCACGCCCACCGCAATCAATGCGGCCACAATGGCGCGCCGCCTGGCATCCGGGTTTTGCACTGTTCGTTCCTCCCGGACCGTCAGCGCGCCAGCGCGTCGGGTCGGATTTCACCGCTCATGACGATCCTGGTCTGCCCCTGCAGGGCGACCGTACGCGCCCCATTCTCTCCCAGGTCGAAGCTGGCGACCAGTGGCATCCCGCTGGAGGTGATGACCTCTACCGGCGACCGCACCAACCCGCGCTGGGCGCTGACCACCGCGCTCGCCACCCCGCCGGTGCCGCAGGCAAGCGTTTCCGCCTCCACACCGCGTTCATAGGTGCGCATCCGCAATCGATTTCCACCAAGATGCGAAACGACATTCACGTTGACGCCCGCTGGCATGAAGGCCTCCGACCGGCGAATCTGTTGACCAATTCGCTCCAGATCGGCGCGGCTTCCGAACGCGTCCGCATCTTTGACATAGAGCACCGCATGGGGCACGCCGACCTGGATGGGAAAGAGTTCGTAGTCGATCCCATCGACCTCGACGATCCGGGAGGGCTCGACCGGGCCGGTATCAGGCATGGCCAGCGCGACCAGGCCAGTGTCCGCGTCGACTCGAGCTCGCACGACACCGCTCATCGTGGAAAACGCCATTTCCGGTCCCGCCGCGCCAATGAGCTCAGCGAACCGCGCTCCGCACATGGCGCCGTTGCCGCACATCTCGCCTTCGGACCCATCGGCGTTGAAGTATCGCCAAAGGAAATCGGCGCCGGGTTCGGACGCGGGCTCGATGAACACCACGCCATCCGCACCGATCGAGGTCGCCCGGCGCGTGACGAGCGTGCTGAAGCGATGCAGCTCGCGCTCGGGCACTACGGCGGAGCGATTGTCGATCACGACGAAGTCATTGCCCGACCCGTGCAGCTTCATGAATTCGATCGGCAAGCGTATCGCCAAATCGTGTGCGGTCATGACGCCTCCATTCGCAGGAATTCGCCGAAGTGAGCCCAAGTTGGCGTATTGTGTACCGGAGCGACGCGGAGATGCTGGCAGCAGACAGGAGAAGCGCAACGATGGCAGGTGAGCTCGCGGTTGGTGTCGACTTTGGCGGAACCAAGCTGCTCGCGGCGGTGGTCGATGTCTCGACCGGAGAGATCCTCAGTTCATCGAAGAAGAAGACCAATCCTGACGACGACGCCAAAGCGCTGATGGAGCGCATCTACAGCGGAATCGACGACGCGCTCGACACCGCCGGACTCAAGAAGAAGTCAGCAATCAAGGGAATTGGCGTCGGGATCGCTGGGCAGATCAATACCGCAAAGGGAATTCTGCTGGGGGCGCCCAATCTCAGCCAGGCAACCGTCAATCTCCCCATCGCAGATATGCTCGAAGATCGGTACAAGGTGCGGGCCGCGCTTCTCAACGATGTGCAAGTGGCCGCGCTGGGTGAAGGAACGTTCGGCGCCGGCAAGGGATGCGCCGACTTCTTCTGCGTCTTCGTCGGAACCGGCGTGGGCGGCGCGATCGTGCACGACGGTCGACTCTACACAGGCGCAACCGGCACTGCCGGCGAAGTCGGGCACCTGATCATCCATGCCAATGGCCGGCACTGCGGTTGCGGTGGGCGTGGTCATCTGGAGGCGTACGCATCGCGCACCGCAATCACTCGGACTATCCTGGGCGAATTGAAACGTGGCCGAAAATCGGTGCTGACCAAGCTGGAGCCATCGTTGGCCGATTCGGACGGGGATGGCAGCGCGCTGCGCTCGGGGCTGCTCGCCAAGGCGATGAAGGAAAACGACCCGTTGGTCACTGAGACGTTGACGGAAGCCGGAACAGACCTGGGACTCGGGCTTGCCTCGGTCATCAATCTCCTCAACCCGTCGCGCATCATCATGGGTGGCGGCGTGATCGAGGCGGTCGACTACCTCTTCGAGGTCGCGTCGCAACGCGCCGTCCGGGAATCACTGCCAACAGCAGCCAAGTCGACCGAAATCGTGCGCGCCAAACTGGGTGACAACGCCGGTATCGTCGGCGCCGCCATCCACGGAGCGGGATAGCACGCGGCACGCAGCACGCGGCACGCGGCACGCGGCACGCGGCACGCGGCACGCGGCACGCAGAAAACGTAGGCGATCGTTGAGAATCAGGCAACCCAGGGTTGCCTGAGGTCAGTTGCCAGTTGTCGGTCGTCAGTTGCCAGTCTCCTGTTGCCCAATGCTCCTGCCCCTTTCCTTTTGCCTGTTGCCTGTTGCCCATTGCCCATTGCCTTTTGCCCATTGCCTCTCTCCCCCATTTCTTTCCCAGCATGTTCGTTGCGTGCTAGACTGCCCATACGGTCAGCAATACGTCGATATATGAGCTGGTCGTCGGCATTTCGTTATTCATGAGCTCAGTGGTTAAAGCTGTTAATGGCGGTTCGAAGGGTGCGTTCGGGTATACAAGCAGGACTACGAAGCGTCACTGCACTGGATTTCTCCTTACGATCCCGAAGCGAGCGGACAGCCAGACTGCATAACCGTTGGTCGTCTCGAGAGGACCTCGGTGATGATCGACCCAGTCGGTCAAATGTCTGATCAAACACCCCTCGGCGTGCAGGCGGCAGAGGTCGCCGCGTTCGTCGACTTCGAAAACATCCGCTACTCGACAATCAACGCGTTCGGGCGTGAGCCAGATCCCATTGTCTGGCGTGACAAAGCGCTCAGCTACGGTCTGATGGCAGTTGCGCGCGCCTATGCCGATTTCGACCAGCATCCCCAACAAAGCCGCAATCGGCTCGACGTCGCCGGGTTCGAAGCGCAGCACTATCCCGCCAAACGCACGACCGATCAGCACGGTCGTGAGAAGATCGTCTCTCGTTCCGACCTGAACTTCGCGCTCGACATCATCAACACTGCCTTGGCGCGACCCGATATCAAGACCTTCCTCCTCTTCACCGGCGACAAGGATTTCATCCGCGTCGTGACCACGCTGCGCAATCGGTTGGGCCGGCGGGTGGTGATCTGCGGTGTGCCCGGGTCGATCAGTCCCGACCTGGTGGCTGCCGCCGGCGAGGAAGACGAGATTCTGATGCCGGATTCGCCGGACATCGACATCGAGGTCATTCAGGCAGTCGACCGATATGTCCGGCAGCTCCATGATGGTTTCGTTCCCACGCAAAGCCACATGAGCCGGACGCTGTGGCGATTCCTCGATCGCAGCGTGCTCCCGTCAGAACACATCGAAGCCAAGGTCATGGAGTTCCTGCGCAAGGGAATCCTGACCAAACGGCAAACCCTCAACGGACAAAACCAGGAACTGGTCACAACCGAGCTCAATGCCGAGCATCCGCTCGTGCAACAGGCGCTTCCGGGGTTCCCCAATCATCAGCCGGTCGACCTCGATCCATCCTCGACCAACGGAATTTCGCACGCCGAGCGCCCAGATAGCGACGCGCGTTTGACGACCGAGCAGTTTCGCTGAGCGACCTCCCGATCGATCCTGAACCCCAGTCGGCCATCGAACGCGGCTACGCCGAGCGTGCCGCGCGTTGGCAGCACGATGCTGACCTGCTCGAACAGCAGCGACGCCGCATCAGCAACCTTCGGTTGGTGGCCGGCGGGGCGCTGATTGCCGCGGCGCTCTATTGGGTCTTCACGAGCGAGCTCTGGGCCGTGCCAGCTGCCGTGGTGGCTGGCATCCTGCTCGCTTTGCTCGTCCGCCGGTACCGCCAACTGACCGTCGAATGGATGCGCGCTTCCACACTGGCGCTCGTCAATCGTTACGGCGTCGCGCGGCAACAACGCGACTGGAGCAACCTGCCAGAGCCCGACTCTGTCACCGTACCAGCCACGCACCCTTATGCGGGCGACCTGGACATCGTCGGGAAGGCCTCGCTGCTCCAATTGCTCGACACCACCGGCACCACCATGGGGGGCGAACGCCTGACCGGCTGGCTACTGGATCCCGCCCCACCGCATGAGATTCCCTCCCGTCAGGAAGCGGTGCGCGAGCTCTCGCAGGATCTTCCCTGGCTACAGGAGTTGCAGCAGCGGGCTCTGCTGGGCGAGATCGACGATGACAACACCGCGGCATTTCTCGATTGGCTGCGCGCCCCGGGAACACGCCTGCCGCTTCTGACCTGGCTCGCCCGATCGAGCGTGCTGGCAGCAATACTGGTGCTTGCGCTTGCGATTGCCGGCCAGGTCGATTCAGGCTGGCTGGCGATACCGCTCATGGCCAATCTCGTGATTGCAACCGCGTTGCATCACAAGGTCGGCCGGCAGATGGATGCCGCCATGGAGCATGGGAGCGCTATCCGTGCCTATGCCGGGTTGCTGGAACTGCTGGACGGCAAGCAACGGCAAGCCGAACTGCTCCGGGAGATCGATGCGCCTCTCCGGACGGACGGAGTTTCCTCGTCCCAGGCGCGCGCCAGCTCGCGCAGATCCTTTCATCTGCGTGCCACGCGGCCTCACTCCAAAGTTACGTTCTGCAATTCGCCTGCGCCTGGGATGTCCATTTCTACGACCGATTGGAGCGCTGGCGGGAAACTTACGGAGCGCACGTCCCCCATTGGCTGGAAGCGATCGGCTGGTACGAGGCGCTTCGGCGCGCTCGCCAACCTGGCGCATGACAACCCGGAATGGGTCTATCCCGATGTCTCCGGAGACGCACGATCGTATCGCCGCGACCCAGCTCGGGCATCCGCTGATTCCCGCGAATCGCTGGCTTGCAACGATGTCACCGTGGGCCCCCCAGGATCGTTTCTCTTCGTGACCGGCTCGAACATGTCAGGCAAGAGCACCCTGCTACGCTCGATCGATCGATTCGGTGCTCGCCAACGCTGGCGCTCCCGCTTGCGCGCAGACACTTCCTCACTGCCACCGATTTCGCTCTGGACCAGTGTACGCATCGTCGATTCGCTGGAAATGGGTGTCTCCTACTACATGGCCGAGCCCTTGCGTCTGAAACAGATCGTCGACGCATCGCAAACGGAGCAACCAGACGGACGCATCATCTGTTTCCTGCTCGATGATCCTCTCTGGCACCAACACAGCGGAGCGGCAGATCGCGGCCTGCCGGATCATCTCGCTGCTCATCGAGCGCGGCGATAGGTGCGGTGTCCACGCATCGATCTCGATCTCTTGCTCGCCAGTGAGCTCTCGCCGACTCTGCGCAAGAAGTTCATTTCGCGGGAAAGTTCCGTTCGAACGTGACGGGCAAATGGACATGACCTTCGACTACACCCTTCGCCCGCCACCACGACCAATGCGCTCAAGCTGATGGAACTGGTTGGTATCCCCCTGCAAGACGCTGCCGGTTCCATCGCTTTAGCAAGCGTGTCCCTCACGCCGCATACTGACGCTGCGAACCTGGTGACAGCGAACATCGTGGAGGGCCCTGCAATGCGAATTCGTTCAGAGATCCTGTCAATCGCCGAACGGCCTTGAAGGAGCAATATTTACCGCCATTGGAGCGCTCGGTCATTCCGGCGCATTGGTCAGGATGCCACGCCAACGCCCTCGTGATCCCTGATGTGCCCAGCGATTTCAAAGTCGTGCTGCATGCCGCGCAGGAGCAGGACTGGGTTCGCGTCCTGTCCAATCTCGACAACCTGACCGCAGAATGGCCGGCGGCGAGTCTGCGGGTCGGTGACGGAAGCTCGGTGTACACGCTTGCCAGTGACAACGACCCGAGCGCGCATTTGGGTGAGCTGACCGAAAAGGGCGTCGAGGTCTACGTCTGTCCGAACGCGCTCAAAGAGCACAAGATCGACATCGGCGAGATTCCATCCTGGGCCAAGACCGATCTCGGCGGAGTCGTTGCCCTGATCCAGCCATGAACCAGGGCTTCCGCTACATCAAGCCGTAGTTCGGTTCGAGCCCCAGAGCCCTTCTCTCTCAGCTCCAGACCCTGGACCTGGACTCTGAACTCTGGACTCTGGACCAAGAATCTCGTCCTACTTCGCCAACCGCTCCAGGCCACTGTGGCAATAGTGCCGTTGCGGAAGTCTTCGATCCGGAAGAACTCGTTCGGCGCATGGGCGCTGCAGGGTCTCCAGGCTGAACGCATAGAAGACCATCTCCGCGCCGAGGTGATGCTTGAACACTTCGGCAATGGGGAATGTGCCGCCCGTGCGAACGTAGACCACGTCCTTCCCACCGATCTCGGTCAACGTCTCGGCGGCGGCCACCATGTATGGGTTGTCGCGCGAAATCGAGAACGGCTCGCGCGGTGCCCGTCTTGAGGCTGGAATTCGGCTCGCGCTCCTACTGGCAGGTGTTGCTCGACATGCAGCCGAATCAGATCGTTGATCTCGTCGGGGTCTTGATCGGGCACCAGGCGACAGGTGATTTTGACGTGCCCTGCGCCGGAGTGACATCTTTGAGCCCGCACCCCGGAAACCGCTCCAGATGCCGCCGATATCGATTGTGGGTGCATCCAGAGACGCTCGAGCGTGGTGTAGTCTGCCTCGCCGGTGGGCACCGTGACGCCGATCGAGCCGAGGAACGCTTCTCGGTCGAACGGAACGTTCTCGATATCGGCAGCTTCCTGCTCGGTGATGGGCAAGACCTTGTCATAGAAACCTTCGACCGCCACCTTGCCGTTGGTACCGGAACGACGAGGCGATGCGGGCGGTGACGCGGGCGGTATTGGCAACACCACCGCCGTAGATGCCGGAATGCGCGTCCGAATCTGCGGTGATGATGTCGATCTGACCGCCGGCCATACTCCTTTGACGAGAGGATGAGGGAATACTGATCCTCACCCCCACATCATGCCATCGGCGCTGAAGACGACATCCGCGGCGAACCTGTCGGCAGTGCGCGGTCAGATAGGGCGAGATCGATGGCTGCCAATCTCTTCCTCCCCTTCGTAGAAGAAGACGAGAGGTTGATTGGCGGTTGGCCGTGCTTCCTGGCGAACGCCTCGATCGCCAGCAGCGTGATGTAAAGACCGGCCTTGTCATCGCCAGAACCACGGGCAGATCTTGCCGTCGCGCACGGCTGGTTCGAAGGGAGGCGTCTCCCAGAGATCGATCGGATCACCGGCGGCTGGACATCGTAGTGGCATAGATCAGCGCGGTTGGTTTGCCGTCATCGACATGCCACCTGCCATAGACGAGCGGGTGACCGCCGGTTTCCAGCACCTCGACCAGGGATGCCTGCTGTTTTCATGCGCGGCCACCCATTCCGGCGCGGGGCGCACATCGCCGGCGTTCTCCGGCAGTGCGCTCACACTCGAATGCGCAGGAAGTCGTAGAGCTCTTCGAGATTCGCCTCCTCCTGCTCGGCAAAATAGGCGCTAACTGACAGCGGTCATGGAACTCCAGCTGGGTATACGGCATCGTCGAACACGACAGAACCGGGGCCCCATGCCCCGGTTCCACACGATGTCAGGCGAATTGACGGAAGATGAACTGCTCGATGAATTGCAGCAGGATGATCAGGATGATCGGCGAGAAACGATGCCACCCATCGAGGGCAACGCCCGGCGAATCGGCCCCAGAAAGGGCTCGGTGATATCGACCAGAATTCGCCCGACGGGAGATCGCATCCTGACCGACCAGGAGCAGCGTTTCCGCGCGATGACAATCAGCGTAAGCGCGTTGAACAGATAGCTGATGAGCGTCAGGATGTTATCCGGCATGCTGCGGCCTCTGGCGTGAGAGCAGGAAAGACTACTTCGCCGCGCTCGCCTTCGATTCGAGACAACTGAAAACTGGCCAACGATCTGCCGGGCAGCCGGCTGGATCATGCAGCGCCCACGCGGGCGATCGAAAGCCGCGAATGTTGGCATCGCCGTTAATCGCACGGTGGTCTGCTCGTCCTGCATGATCAGCTCGAGCGTGCCAGATCCCGAGACCTGGCCCTGCGGACCGCTCCTCGACTTCCATGCGATAGGACGTCGGCTCCACCTTGTCGAGAATCTTCACCTTCCGGTGAAGGTGCCCTTGATCATCGCGATTCCCACCTTCATGGTGGCGTACTCGTTCGGACCGACTCGGTCATCCCCCGGCGCCGGGCAGACAGGCCTCCAGCACGGCCGGATCCATCAGAAAATCCCAAACGACTTGACGCGGGGCATCGAAGGCATATTCCCCAGAGAGTTGCATTGGTTCCTCTTCCTAACCGGTCAAAAACCGCCGGAAATACACAGGTTTGAAGTAACAGGATGGGTCATGCGTCCTGCATCATGGGAAGTGAGACGCACCGTGTGACTGACGCAACGCTCGCGACCGATCTCTCAGATCGAGCTGCTCCAGGGATATCGATGTCATGTCGAAACGCGAGATCGGAAGGGCGTCCGTGGGAAACCAACCGAGTCTGAATCATCGTCGGCTGAGCCTCGCGCCAGAGACGACCCTGTATATGACGGCGATCCGGCGAGGATATCAGGAGATTAGCGGTCCAAGCTCGATCGAGTACCCGGTCTCCTCGCGCACTTCGCGGACAGCGGCATCCTCGGACCGCTCTCCCGTTCGACAAACCCAGCCGGGAAGCCCACTTCCTGGCGGCGCGCGCGCCCGACCGCGCTTCCCCAGCAACACCTTGCCATCCCGTTCCAGAACGACCGCAACTGCCAGCTTCGGGATCGTAGAGATCACAAGCCCGCAGGCACGGCAGACTGGGCGTGTCCGCCCGTCGGTCAATCGCTCCTCGGTCAATCCGCCGCATCGATGGCAGCGCATCGCCTCTCCGTCCATGATGATGGCAATGGTGCACCATCACCCGGTTGCTATGCTGCGGAGACGAAGGGCCCGACGGTCCATGTTCATCTCTCATCAGAATGGAAGTCTTGTGGCGCGCACCATCGACCGTGACGATCTCGAACGCCTCGCACCAGGCGCCGGCATTCTTGGCACTGGCGGCGGCAATCCCTATCTCGGCAAGCTGCAAGCACGAAGTCTCCTCGAGCAAGGCAAGACGATCGAGGTTATCTCCGCTTCCGACGTGCCGGATGACGCACTCGGTGACGACGGTTGGCTCGATCGGAGCGCCAGTAGGCCGCAATGAGCGCCTCAAGCAGGGTGAGGAGTTTGGTCCGTTGCGCGCGCTTGAAAGGCACCTCGGGCGCCCGATCACCCATGTCACCTGTGCGGAGATCGGGCGGTTCGAACAGCATGTCGCCTATGATCGTCGCCGCCCAGGCGCGAATCTGTGCCGGTGGTGGACGGCGACGGAATGGGCCGTGCCTTTCCCGAGCTGCAGATGGACACCTTCATGATCTACGGCATCGAGCCGACTCCGGTGGTGATCTCCGATCCACGCGGCCATGTAGCCATCTTCGACAATCTCGGCGATCCGCTCACATTGAAGCCGCTATGCGCGTACCGTGACCGTGCAAATGGGTGGTTCAGCGGTGCAGCGGGGCCGGCCATGAGCGGTCAAGACATGAAGCGGGTGCTCATCCCCGGCGACACCATTACGCTGGCAATCGAGATCGGCGAAGCGGCGTTGAGCGCGCGCGCCGCCCACACCAATGCCGTCGATGCCGTCCTGAGGTGGTTGTACAACGGCTCTTCCGCGGCAAGATCATCGATGTCGATCGTCGCCCGTGGGTGGATTTGCGCGAGAGCCTTTTTCGAAGGAATCGGCCCAAACGACGGAGAAACCCTCAAGATCGACTTCCAGAACGAGAATCTTGATCGCGCGGACGTACCCGGTCAGGTGCTTGCGGTCGTGCCCGACTTGATCTGCATCGTAGGATGCGGAGTCTGCCGGAGCCGATCACAACCGAACTCCCTCCGGTATGGTTTGCGCATCGAGGTCGTCGAGATCTTGCGCCGTGAGCGCTCAAGAGCGCAGCTGCCCTGCGTTTTGTCGGCCCAGCGGCGTTTGGCTACCGGGATGTCGAATATGGTTGCTGCCAGGGTGTTTCGCGAACTGGCCGGGAGAGCGTTCGACCTGGACGCTGCCATGGAGCACAGGGCATCGCGCGCGAGATGCCGCTCCCGGGCGTGGTACGCTGGACAACGGTACGAGCACGCCAATTGTGCCAAGCCCACGAACTATTCGAGGAACGACGAGATGGAAATGACCGAAGCCGCGCAATCCGGGCTATGCCCAATTTTGGAAGTGCATGTCGATGCATATTGGCCTGGAGGAAGCTGCGAAAGCAATCGGCGGTATCAAAGCCTCGCAACTCAGCGCATTCGAACAGGGCAAGGAACATGCGCTGACCGACGAGGAAATCCAGCGATACATCGCGTACTGATCAGCGAAAGGCCGAGGCGCCGCCCCACATTCCGACGGACGATGAAATACCCGTCTTCGAGGACGAGGATTAAGTTCGGCAGGCGGCACGCGACTGCCCGGTGACAGAAAGCGACGCACGCAAACGGCTCCGGTACAGACTGGGAGCCATTTCACATTTCACCCGCGCTCTGGCAATCGCAGTGCTACACCGGGCGATCGCGGTGTGCAATTTCATCGTCAAATTCCGTGTCGTTCGCTGTGTTTTGGTCGTGTCCGGCCGTAGCTGGTTTGCGCGACACACGCTATCGCTTTCGACAATACGCAGGGTTTGGTCGAAGTTCCACAGAAGTGTCATCCCCGGAAGAAGGCCAGCAAGCCTGGGGTTCGACTCAGCGAGCTTCTCTCCGTCGCGTCGCGCGAGAGACGCTCGTCAACCCATGCCCCCAGAAATCGACGATCTTGCCGTGAGGATTTCTGTGCTGATCCTCGCACGGTGTTCAGCACGATCCCGGCAGTTTCCATAGTCCCGCAACGTTCTTGTAACCCCGTAGTTCCAAATTCCGGCGCTATTCATGCCGTGTTCCTTATGTTCATAGTGATGAACACGGAACCCGCCGTTCAGTCGAAAGGGAAGTGGCACGCACCTGAGCTCCGATTTCTCTGCAACCGACGCGACCAGTTGACCGCTACCGGCTGCCACGGCCACCGGATGCGCCGATTGCATTCTGGAGCCAGCCGATCCTGAGGTTGTGCGCGCGATTGGTACTTGCCCTTGCCATCGCAGCTGCCCCCGGTATCGCAAATGCCAGCGGGGTCCGGTCGATTCTGGCGTAGCTGTTGTTGATGGCCATTTCAGTATTGGGCGGTGTTGCCGCTGGATTCGTCATGCGCTCTGGTTGGGCAGTCGTTGCTGCGCTACTGGCGTTTCTGCTGGCGTATGTGCCTGTTCGCCGCGGCGAACAGGGGCCGTCGGTCGATGGTATTCACCTCGACACGGCATTCGGCATTCTCGGATTGCTCGTTGGGCGTGGCGTCTTTGTGCTGCTCGGGTTGATTCCGATGGCACTGGGCTGCGCATACGGCGTACGGCTGTTTGCCCCTGCTGGAGCAGTTTGGAATCTCGCGGCAACGTGCTCATACCTGGATTCGGCGGCTGCGTTATGCAGTCACTGGATTGGCGACCTTGGTCGTTGTCGGACTTGCGGTCTGGGTGGCGCTCCCGGCAAGCGTGCCCGCAGTCAAGGGGCCAGGATGGCAACCCAGCAGTTGGAGGCATCGCAGAACTGGTAGAGGTCGATCTGAACGGACACCAGCAATGGATCCAGATTCGGAGGAGCGAATGCTGGTGAATCCGGTCGTTCCTTATCTGGAACGGCGGACCTGGTCAGAGTGATCTGGCGCTGTGTCGCGGGTCTTGCCTGAACCCCTGCACCAGAATTTCAACGTTGTGGGTTGGGACCAGCGAGGTACGGGGAAATCCCATGGCTCGCCTTGATCCGGAAACCCTCACGCTGGACGGGATCGTAGACGACACCATTGCGTTGACGAACTATCTGCGTGATCGATCTGATCAGGAGAAGATCTTCCTGCTAACGGAGTCCTGTTCGGTGCTGTGGTGTGCTTGCGTGCAGCGGCATCCCGAGCTTCATCATGCCTAAGCATCGGCAGCGGGCAAATGGTCGAACTTTCTGGAAACCGACCGCATCATCTACGAGGACCTTCTGGCTGACGCCAAACGGCGCGGTGATGACGGTCTGGTTCGCACCTTGCAGGATTCGGCCCACCACCGTATGGTGACATCTGGGACTATGCCTCGTGGTGCAACACTACGAATTGATCGAGGACGACTAAGATCCGCCCGCCGCGTATGTGGGATCGCGGCGAGTCTTCGGGGATCGGATTCTCTGGGGAATCATGGGCAGCGAATACATTCCTCATCGACAAGACCAACGTGATACGCGGCTTGCTCGATATGGCGTCGGTCATGTGACCCCCACCTCGCAGGAGATCGACTTCCGGCAACAAGCAAGTACTCGCTCGAGGTACCGGTACCTCTTCCTGGGGAACACGAGCCGCGTGGTCGACAGGAGCTACCAGGAATGGTTTGACATGCTCACGTGCCGGTGAAACATCTGTACACCTTCGCCAATGCAGGTTTCGCGCCCTGCGTTCGAGTATGCCGACGATCTGCATCGAATCCCGGAAGAGATCATTCCGCAAACCGCGCTGGCTACCTGAACCCAACTGGGATCGCAGTTGCCGGAGAGATATACTCCAGCTGGTCCCTAGATTCGGGACCGGCTGACGTTCATATCCGAATTTGAGCCGAGACCCACCTAAGGGAGCGTCGTAGGAAGGGCGAGATTCGCGTACGCTCGCCCGCTCTTCAGCCGCTCATTTGCGTGAGCACCGCGTCATACCGGGGGGCTATGTGCCAGGTTCCAGACCGTATTTCACGAGAAATGCATCGATTGCAGCCACGGCATCGGGTGAGAACTCCAGGTCGGGGCCTGCGTAGTCCACAGCCGGGTTCGCTTCTCCTTCGATGATTCGCAAGCTGTGATCGGCCTTGGCAAGCGCCACGAAGGTGACACTGAGTTCCCGGCTCTCTTGAACCCATCGAGCAGTGCCGACGATCTCCGGTTATCTGCGCGTCCCCGGCGCCGAGCACCAGCACCGGAATGTCCGACGGTAGCCCAGCCGCAAGCGCGCGATCGATCGATCTGACCAGAACGCGGTCGATGAAGGACTGAACAGTGCTGCCAGCTCAGGCGATGCAATCGTCTCGGCAGCTCGCCGGTAGTCCGTAGGCTCTCGACAATTGCCGCCAGTTCATCCGCCAGCGCGGTTGCATCCGCTCCGTCATGCTGCCGCCATCGACAGCTGTCTTCAACTGAGTTGTCATCTGATCGGTGATCAGGTCGAGATAGCAGTAATCGAAAGCGGCGCCACAAAGAATCAACCCAGCGGGCGGCGTGCCAGTTGTGAGCTCATCGGCCAGCGCCAACGCGAAAGCCGCCCTTCGCTGTGCCCGACAATGATGAGCTTGAGGATTGACTCAGGTTCGCCGATATGGCTGCGTCCGAGGCTTCCTGTAGAAAGAGTTGGTAGTCGACGCTGCTTGGCCGTCATGAGAACCAAGCCTGGTTTGACCCGAACCGAGTTTGTCGTAGCGCAGTGACGGATACCAGCTTCCGCGAGCGTGATCGCGAGATTGCGGTTCGTCCCGATGGCAATCCGGAGCTGACGCCGTCCTGACTGGGTTGCGCCGCTGCCGGAGATGATCAAGGCTGCCGGGGACGATTCACTGGTCGAGAAGCTAGCCGGGGCCATGATCGAACCGTAAATGGTGTCCTCCGCTGGTGAAAGACACCTGGTATCGGTGAGCCCAGGTGGGAGATCAGCCGCTTCCGGGTCGCAGCTTGTGCTCCCGGGGAGACGGCAAATCCGGTCAGCAACCCGTTTCCGGATCGATCTTCAGTGAGACGTTGAACGTCTCGTCGTTTGCGCCAACGACCGAGTATCGCATATTGGTCGGCGGCTCGTTGGCGGTCATGATCATGGAATCCGGATCGAGCGTGAAGGGGCCGTACATTCCTGCAGCTGCACCAAACCGGTAGCGATCTGATCGGCGCTGGCTACCGCGAGCAACGACGGCGCAACATGCGCTTCGATCTCGCTGGCGTCCACGGCGACCCTGCCATTGGTCAAACAGCGACCATGTCCAGGTTGCCGAAGTGCTGGCCCAGCGCGTTGTCGGGGAAAAGCGCGGCATCGGCTGACTCGACCGCTTCAGGCGAAGCAGCTGGCGATCCTCAGCCGGCGATGCGATCGGCGAAGAAGATCGTCGCGGCCACAACAACTGTTTCCGCTGGAGCCTCTGTTGGCGTCTCCGTTGGCACTTCAGTTGGTGTGTCCGTCGGGACCGGAGTCGGCGTCTCTGTCGGGACGCGTCGGTCGGTGTTTCCGTCGGCGTTTCGGTCGGCGTTTCGGTCGGCGTTTCGGTCGGCGTGTCGGTCGGAACTGGAGTCGGCGTTTCGGTCGGCACTTGTGCGGGTGTGTCCGTCGGGACCAGGGTTGGCGTCTCGGTCGGAATTTCGGTCGGTGTATCTGTCGGCACCGGAGTTGGCGTCTCGGTCGGAGTTTCGGTCGGTGTATCTGTCGGCACCGGAGTTGGCGTCTCGGTTGAACTGGAGGCTGGCTGCTTCCGTGGGGCGGAACCGTGGTGGCAGTATCCGTCGAGCGGTTGCGGTTCCGCTGGAGCCACGGTCGCGCTAGCCTCCGCGTGGGCGCTGGTGCCAGCGGCGCGGAGAACCAGAGCGTGAACTGATCATCCTCGATACCGGGTCGACTGTCAGCGATGTCGGAATCTGGGTTCCATTGGCGGTGATCAGCGGAAGTTCGCGACCGTTGAGGAGCGTCCATCGATGCTGCGATGGCGCTCGAATCGACACTCACCGGTGCGTAAACCGCTCGGTACTCAGAATCGCCTGGAGTTGATCAGCTGGAACATCGGCCAGCACTGCCGGTGTGAATACGGTGGTGAGGTCGACCGCCGCCGCCTCGTCCTCAGGCAGATTGGAGGTAATCGACGCATTTCATTGAATTCGCTCGCTGAGCGGCCCTTCCGGCAACCCTGCGGTCGTTTCCGGGTTGCGTCCTGCGCAATGATTCCCATGGGCGCGCCCGTCGAATCCGGCAAGCGCCAAAATGAGCAGCGATGCCGCTTCGTACGAAGAGATTCCGCATCGATCGGGTCCTTTCACGGCGAGCCCGCGGGAGCTCGTTCACCTCATTCTGGTGGCAATTCTAGATGGCAAACGAAGCTGGATGTGCATGAAGAGCTGACGATCAACGATCGGGATCGCGTTCGCACCTGTAGGCGGGCGCCGATGCGGATCGAGCGCGCGGGTGACGTAGTCACTGGAAGTGGCCGCCAGAGACGCCACGCCGCAAGATCGTGAATCGGGTTCTCCGACCAGTCGACCCGCAGGTCGGTTTCCGGCCAGGGAACGCTGTCGACCACCTTCATCCCGGCGAATGCACGGGACCTTCCTCACCACCGAGCGCCAAAGGTCACCATTGCCGCCAACAGGCGATCCTCCAGATCCTGGTCCTGGTTGCGCGAGAAACGCTTCCACCATGCGGCTTGGAATCGCCTGGTCCTTGAGCAAGTTCCCGGCTGTGACCACATGCGGTCCACGCGCCATGTCGTAGACCCCCAGCACTCTTCGCCGCTGAATGCCGCGCTGCCGCCGGAACCGTCGACCACGCTGATCTGGCGATATTCGATCAATTCGGTTTCATTCACCACCTGGGCCATCGCTTCGTCGGCGTTGCGGGCTCAACGCGACGAGATCGAGCAACGGACGCCCAGCCGCGGGTCGGTGATATTCTGGCTGCAGGCCGCGCCGATTCCCGCGCGCGGCACGAAGCTGCAACGCGCCGCAACTGCCGGACTGGACGACGAGACTGCTACGCCAAACCGGCCGGTACGAGCGCAATGTCCCGCAATCGAAAAAGTCATGACACAACTTCCGGCGTCAGGAATCACGGCGGTGACATCGACTTCCACCACCCGTTCCGGCCGCGCGAGCGCGGTTTACGACGATTCCGGTGGAAACGGGGAACACGCCTTTCAGCTTAACGACCGGGCGGCGGGATAGACCGCATCCCGATAACGCGCATCGGTCAGATAGATGACGATCTTGACGATGTCTCCCAACTCGGCGCCGGCTTCCTCGAGCAGCATGGCGATGTTACGCATCGCCTGTTCGGTTTTGCGCCGCCGGGTCCCCGATACCAGCCATTTCGCGTGTTTCCAGATCCTGTCCCACCCTGACCACGGAGATACACCGTATTGCCAGCGACAACTGCCTGGCACAGGTCGTTGTCGAGCTTCTGGGATAGGTGTCTCTGGTGTTGAAGGAGCCGGTCGTCGATGAGTGGGCATTGGGTCACGCCTGCACTTTCTGTCGCTTCTTCAGGCACACCGACGGCAAATAGACCGGCCTTGTGCCCTTCTGCGGCGGACCGTCCCAATCGAACGCGCGATAAGCGGCTGCCAGATTGGCGAATGGAGCGATTGCGCGAAGAGCTGGAAGGTCAACCGGTGTCCGGCGTAGTCGGAATTGATCAGGATCGCGCGCAAAGGCAAGCAGCTTGCGGCGATCCTCGGCATCCCAGTCTTCATTGAATGTATAGAACTTCTCCAGCCAGGGCAGTGGCCGGGTCTTCGAACGCGGCAACATCCGGCGTCACGCAGATCTGCCCGGCCACAGAGCTCACGCGGCGATATGCATCATCGCTGAGTTGCGATGTCGCCAATACGTCCGGTGTAAAGGAGCGATTGATCTGGCATCAGAAGGCCGCCCGGACTCTCCTCCGCCTGTTCGATGGCGGCGGTCAGGTGAGCGTTGATCCCTTCCCGATAGCCTGGCCAATGCTGCCAGTTTCTCTTGCACCGCTTGCTGCTTGTCGAGTCCCGTCTGGCGAATGCTGAAAGCGCGGCGCTGATCAGCAGATCGGCCATGCGCAGGGCGCGCTGCGTGAAGGGAATGCGCTGTAGCGATGCACCGTCGCGCGAATATAGGCGGCGGCGCGGGTGTGCCGGTAGAAGAGCACATTCTCCCAGGGGATCTCCACATCGTCGAAGATCACGAGCGTGTCGACCTCGTCGAAGCGGTTCGAAAGCGGATAGTCGGCGGCCGGTTCTCGTCCTGCGAACCCGGTGCGGCAAATGTGCTTGATCCCTTCGACCATCTGCGCGATGAAGCCGACCGCATAGTCCGAGCTCGTCACTTCCCCAGTTGGCGATGGTCGGCTTGACGAACGCCTGGTTTGCATAGGCGGCGGCCGTCTCGTATTCGCGCCCCGCACCACGATGCCGTTTTCCGTCTCCCGCACGACATGCAGCAACATGTCAGGATCCTGATCTTGCGGCCGCTTCGAGCGGTCCCCCCTTGGGATCGGTATTCGCCGAGACATGGAACGGATCGGCGCGGACCGTGAAGCGACGTGGTTGCGAATGTTCTCCGCGAACTGGGGATCGACCTCGTTGAGCACGTCTTGCCCGTCATATAGAGCGACCACTTCGCCTACGGTCTCATCGCCCACGCGGGTAACGATCCCCTTTGACATCGTCCAGCACGGTATCGACCGCCAGCCGCTTGGCACGCCAGTCATCGCGTGGCGCGGCAGTTTGGGCAATCGAGCCAGCATTGCGCCTGCCGGTGCGCGGATCGACATAGGACATCACGTCCTGGGTCTGCGCCTCGTGCGCAAGGTCGTAGATGCGCGCGCGAATGTCGACGATCGGCCTGAAGACACGTAAAAGTTTGTCACGTCGGTGGCGATCTTCTTCTCGCCGTTCATGTAGACCTTCGTGGGCGACCGTCTGCAAAGCGACTCGAGTACCTCACCAGTGGATCAAGTGCGTCGATCTCTCCTGTAATGGAGCATTCAGTCCGAGCCCTGCAAAAAGACTGGAACTGTTCGGCGCCTGAGGCCTCTGGACTCTGGGTTCACTACAAATCGGCCTGTCCCAAAAAAAAAAACAGGTAGCTGGTGCCTGTCCGGCGTGCCTTCCCAACGGCTATAACCGCACCAACTCCGTGCTTTAGCTGAACGCTTTCGCCCATAGATGAAAGGAAAAATTGAATCTTCGGCCCCACCGGGCGACCACCCGCCCAATGGCGATGGCATGTGGTAAGATGCTGATGGTGTGCATGCGATCAGGACGTGCTGAATTAGGGCCATCGCCCCACCTTAAGAGCGGCGCTCCGTTTGTTCGAGATGCCAGTTTCTGCCTGAAAATCATATTGGGTTCCACGGCGAGGGTGCCGCTCCGGGCAAAGAAGTTTCCGCCACCCAACGCTGATCAGCCCGCAGGGCGTTGACGCCAAAGACGCCATTCGCGCGGATGGCGGCATCCATCGGGTTGTTGATTGACGCACACCAGCAGCGTAGGCGGTCGGCGGCCACGACGACATCGCGCTCACTGTCATCCGAATCCGCCAGCGCTCTGCCACTGGTGGTGACGATGGTGACACTGGTTGCCACCCGGCTCATACCGTCGATGAAGGCGCCGCGCAGACCGCATCGGTCACCGTGTGTTGTCCACCGAGTGCGTCGCATCCCTCTCACGACGTTGCGTTCGCCTTCTGTTGCCTGACTCGCGTTCGGCTTTTCTTTCTCTTGCTGGCGTAGCATGTTGATTTCCGCCAGCTGCGCTCCTGCCGCTGGCGCTCTAACGAGTTCATCCAGTCTTTGTATGGCCGCAACGCGTCTACCAACTGCGTCGCGCCACGGCCAAATCGCGATACCACTTGCGATCTGCCGGAACGACGATCCACGGCGCGGCCTTGGTGTGGAAATTGGTGAGCGTCATACGTCTGGTACTGACGCCAACACTGGCGCTCCACCCAGTCGCCAGCCGAAAGTTTCAGGCCTGATCGATCCTCTCGCTCTACATTAGCCGTTCCCCTTTGCTCATCTTTGCTGATGTGGAGAAAGAACTTGAGCAGGATGGTGCCCGACTCGGTCAAGAAGCTCTTCGAATTCGTTGATCTGACCGTAGCGTTTGCTCCAAACCGCTTTGGGACGAGCTCCTTCACCCGAACGATGAGCATCCTCATAGTGTGATCGGTTGAAGACTGTCATCATCCCCTTTCTGGCACCTTGTTGTAGATGCCAGAGAAAATCGTGCGAGAGTTCGAAAGGAGTAGGCGTCCTGAACGGCCAGACCCGCAACCCAGCGGATCTACTTTCGCTTCCAGCACGCTGCTCACTGTGCCATCTCCGCTGCTGGTGTCCATCCCTTGCATAGACGATGAGCACGCAAAAATGCGGAGTTCTGACGCGGCACATCAGCGACCGCAAGTCGCGAATCTCGGGTCCTTGAGCGGCTGGAGCAGATCGTGGGCGGCTTCTTTGTTCAGTCCGGTTGGTCCTACATTGGTAGGATAGTCAGAGCTTGACCTTGGTTCCTGGTTTGACGGTCAACGCGCATGGCAGAATGAAGGTCCTTCTCCTATCGTCCAGCAATGGCCTCTCCCGGCCCGGCTCCTGATCGGGAGCCGCGCTCAATGTTTCCTTGAGCCACGTCCAATTCGATCGGATTGGCTCGGGCGCAGCGAACCCCTCCGCGCAATGGCCACGCCTGGGTCAGCGCCACTGCGCCGCCGATCACTTGAGTTGCTCCCAGCCGCTCATCAGGAAAATCACCGTCGAAAAGACTCGGTGAAGACTGGTATGAGGGAAAAGATAGATGCACCGAGCGCCCAGCGCCGGCACGCGCGATCGCCCATCCCCAGAGGGAGTAACCGATCATGACCGAGACAACGGCCGCCCAGGCAATGGAAAACCACTCGAAGCCGGTCACATCGCCCCACTGCCTCATGCAGCAGCGTGCACCGAGGAACGGCAGGTGACCGTACACCAGTCCAACCACGACCGCCCAGGCCGTGGTCGTTTCCGGACTGTACAAGACCAGCGACGAGTGTCAGGCTGTAGATCGCGAAGCTCAACGCTGCGATCAAGACTACCCACAGCAGGTCGCCAGTCGCGGGCCTTCCGTTGGCCAGCAGCTTGTCTCCGATGAAGATCGCGACGCCCAGAAAGGAAACGGCCACCCAATCCATTGCAACCGCTGCACTGGTTCCAATCCGAAGGCGATTGCCGAGGAGGCAGGAGCATGAAGATGGGCGCGAGCGACATCAGAGGATCGCCGCCGCGGAGAATGCCGATGTGCGAGGCCGACGACGTAGAGCAAGTTGCGGCCAGCGAATCCGCACAGTCCACCACCGACGAAACGGGAATGTCTGCCCGTCGGATGCGCAGCGAGACACCGCGCGCCCACAGGCATGAAAAACAGCAAGACCGCAACCAGCGCGAACCGCAGCACGATGTAGAGCAACGTATCGAGGCCGCGGTCGAGCGCGGCTTCGTGATGGTGACGTTGTTGATGCCCAGAGGACGGCAACGGTGAGCATGGCTGTATCGGCCAATCTGATCGACTGGTGCGAGATTCGGCTGGAAACTGGTATCGATTGCCGGTCTTCGTGCAGCCGGCAGGTGGATCACGCTCGATCGGCGCGTGGCCGCTTTCTTCATGGAGAGTCTACGAGACAAGCACCCCGGATGGGAGCAGCGCACCTCGATCGTGAGGAGGTCGGCCTCGATATCGACGCCGCCGGTGTATCGCTAATCGGGAGTGATCCGCAGGCACAACGCGATGACACGGTGATGATGTAGGGGATCGGCTGCGTTTCCTCGAGTTCGCTGCCAACGGGCGCGAGGCGCCGGGGTTGTCGATCCTGCGCGATCTCGAAATAGTGGCTACCCTCCGAAGGGAACCGCCGCGGTCGCCTGCAACACGTGTTCTTCGCAAACGGGCTAAGGCCGGAAAAATCGACCGGAACATCGAAGGTGTTCCGGCTCCTGAAAGTATTCATGATAGCTGCTGTACGACGGGCTGGATGGCTGCCTGGTCGGAACCGGGTCGTAGCCACGGTCGATGACACGGGCCAGGAACGCCTGGGTGGTGGAATTGGTGGCCAAAGGAGATTTCGGTCACTCCAGCGTCCGACAGCGATCATCAGCGGGCTGAGTGTGGGCTGTCCATCGTGCGCCGTACTGGCAACCTCGCGTGCGGCTTGGCAAAAAGGTTGCCGTGACGTCGGAGCAGCACTCCTGCTCATACTCAAGAGGAGATGGTCGAGCCGCTGGAATCAGGTGAGCTGCCGCTGGCAATAGGTGCAATGGGCGGTGTGATCGTCGATCCATTGTCTGTCGATGATCTTCAAGTCGCCGCAGACATAGCCTGGCATGGCATCGCAGCAAACATCGCACGGGTCGACATTGGGGCGGCCTGCTTCTTGAGCGAGGTTGACGATTGCGGGAGGCTCGGTATCGTTCGCGTTCACCGCGCCATCGTCCGCTGGTTGAAAACTGTTGAATGCCCATTGCTCTTTTCCCGCTCACAGGCGGTCTCCGAAACAATTGCGGAGCTTGCGCAGCTTCGTGGTAGACATTGGCGCGCTGCTTCTTCCGAACTATTCAATGTTCTTCGGGCGATGCCAGCGTAGTCGAGTCAGGATACTTGCGGAGGATCAACGCGACGCGCTGAGCCCGGCAGGTTCTGCACAAAGACTTCGACTTCGGCCAACAAGTCGCGGCGTCCATCGATGCGGCTGATCCGGATTGGTAACGGCCAGATGGTCGTCGAGCACCGATCGAGCGTGCCGCCGCGTTTCTCCTTCCGCTTTGCGAGGCGGAAGGTGTTAGCGGCGATGCGTGGTAGAGCCAGGCGCGGTAGTTCGGAATCTGGTCCGAGCCTGCCAAACGCGCGATACGCCTGAGCATCGTCTCCTCTGATAGAGGCCGTCCGCATCGGTCGTGTTCCGCGTGGAGCTGAACCGAATAGCGGAAGATCTCGTCTCTGATACCGTTCGAGAAGTTCGTCGAAGCAGAGCGGGCGTTGACACGTCTGGCTCCGCCGTCTCCCGGATGGGCGCACCCTCTGCCTGTACGGCTGTTTGACTCATCTTCGACCATCCCAATGGCGCCGCTTCCCGTGGTGCAGCGCCACAGAACATCGAACCTCTCTCACCTGGTTCAACGCATGTCGCTAGTTTATGAGACGGGGTGTTTTCGAAAGACCTGTGCCGGCTCCCGACCTTGCCCGTACTCGTCGTAACTCGCTTCGAACAACGCGCCACACCCAGTTGTGGATGGCGCGCCACGCGCTATTGGTTGTTCGGCGAAGGAACGCTTTTCCGGCGCTCGCACTGCGCGAGGCGCTCCCACGGATCGAGCGTGCCGTTGAACAGCTCGTCGAGATCGTTCACTCCATCGCTATCGAATCGGCGACATTTGATTCGTCCCAAATGCCGCTTCTTCATCGAGACCGCGTCGCCATCGGTGTCGGCAGCCGCGCCTCCATTGGCCTGCTCAAGCCGCCTGCATTGTCATCGCTGGGATCGAGAGCGTGTTCTTGCCATTGCTCCACTCATCTCCATCGCCAACACCACCGCCATCGGTGTCGAACACGGTGATCGGTGCCGCCAGCCAACGCGTTCTCCGATTCGTCGATCAACCCATCTCCGTCGCTGTCGGTCATGGCGCCACCGGTTGTGTTGCCACCCTGACCTGTCCTCGCCCATTGCCAGTGGTTCCGTCTTGACCACAGTTGCCCTGCCTGGCCGGCTTGTCCGGCTTGACCGGTCGTGGCGCCCTGCGTCTGGCTGCCAGCACAGGCAGCATCCACCACATCGCCAAACGTTGTCGTCCAGTACCAGCCAAAGTCTGAGTTTGATCGAAAATGCTCTACCGATGCCGATCGCGGTGAAGGCCGGGTTGAGTATGTTCGGGTGTTGTGCCTCGGACTGTTCCGCCAGACCTACCGCGCCGGCGGCGCTTGGTCGCCCGCGAAGATGTTCGCCGTCGTGCCGCCGGGATATCCACGCCGCGATTCGCGATGCGAAGGTGGAACCGTCCTGGCCCCACGGTCGAAATAGTTTCTTGGTCGCCATTTGGCTGTGCCCTTTGGCTGCTGACGTCAACGTCGGGCTCATTGCCAACGGCGGTACGCCATTGGCCGCCCGGTACTCGTTGATCGATGCCAGGAACGCCAGTTCCTCCGCGTCTCCGCACGCCGGGGCGGCGTTAGCGCAGCCAGTCGTCGTAACCGCCGCTTCACTGATCGTGGCACCCTGTTGCTGTTTGCGGGCGCAGGCTGCGCTTCCGGTTGCGTGGTGTTGCCAACGGTATCCGGTGGGCTGCGCTCGATCGGCGGGCCGGCGGTGCTGCGCCAGCGTCTGCTGGAGCCGCTTCCCGACCGGCAGCCGGCTGATCTGGGCGCCGCGCCGGGTCCGCGGGCTGCAAATTCCGGCCAGCGGTTGGCCAGGTGCGTTCCCGGTCGCGCCGGCTGGCTGCCTGCCGGTGCGGCAGCTACCTGGGGCGCGCCCTGAACAACCGCGGCAACGCCGAATCGCCGGTGCAGGGCGGCGCCGTCGACAGTCGCTCCGTCGTCGTCCAATACCACTTCCAGGTGGAGTTAGTTGTTGACGCGTGCGATGCCGATCGCCTTGGCGGTTGGGCTCAGCATGTTGGCGTTGTGCCCTGGCCGTTGCGCCAGATTCCATCGCGCCCGTGGCGACGTCGCTCCCTGCAAAGATGTTCTCTGCGGTGTTGCCAGGATCGGGGTACCTGGCAGCCGTGATCCTGTCGACGAAGGTCGAACCGTTGACCTCTGCATATTGAAAATCGGTCGCCATCGAGGCTCAAGGTTTCGCGGCGATTGCGCTCAACGTGTCTGACTGAACGCGAGGAAAAATCCGTTTGCGCACGCGATAGATGTGAGCTGTAAGCAATGCATCTTTCTCGCCATCGGCAGGTTTGCGCTTCGGTCCAGCCGCCTGATCTATGAAAGCATTTGTCGAATGAGAGACGATAGCCGGAACGTTAGGGGAGCAATATCGCCAGGGTCCGTTTTTCATCCTTCCGCGAGTTCTGGATCATACGGACGAGAGTCGAACGGGCAGATGGGCGGTGGCGACGCCAAAGAGGCAGCGTCATGTGTGCAGAGATCTCGATGCGCGGTTCGCTCGACTCCCAGCACGCTGCATGGCAGCCTGAACTCGCGATTGGTCAGGCTCCCTGCGCCTGGGCAACCGTCGAAGTGGCGAATGATGAGGACGACATCTGGCGCGTCCGCCAACCGATGCACCGATGCATCGGTGACACCCCAGTCCCGCTGCACGTCATCCAGGTTTCGTAGATCGCCTGCCACACCCCAAAGTCCTGAACGGTGGCCGAACTGGTGAGGAGCGCCACTCTGGTGGAATTCCGCCGCCAATTTGGCCCAAATACCTGAGATCGACGGTAGGCGAGCGAGAATCACGGCATCGGGGGAACACCGCATTTCCGGCGATCCAGAGTACGGATGACTACGGAGTTTTCCGAGGGGCGCGACGTTAGCGTAGTCCGGCGTTCGAGCGCGATACGAATCGCCGCGCCTCGCGTGGTGACACCAAGCTTGGCGTAGATGCTGGTGAGGTGCTGGTCGATCGTGCGCGGGCTCACGCAGAGTTCCCAGGCGATCTCCCGGCATTGGAGGATCCGGTTGCCAGCAGCCGGAGCACATCCGTCTCCCGGGCGGGTAAGTCCGGCAAACACCGCTGGTGACGCAGAAGGCTGAACTTGCCGAATATCGCGCGGCGAGCTCGTCAGCCCGGCGCAGCGTTCGCACCGCGTTCATTGCGGAGGCACGACGCTCGCACCGATTCGAGCAGCTCATGAGCAAGCTGGGGCTCGTCGCGGGCGAATCGCAGTTCCGCTTGCCCCAGCAGGGTAAGCACTCACCCGTGCGCCGCGCCGGTCGCGTCGGCCGCTAAAGCGCTAACGCCGTGACGAATCGCGCTTCCGGGCGTCGAAAGCTGCGCGTTCTCGAGACGATCGAGTTCACCGAGCAACCGGTTCGCTGCCAGAGCACCAACGGTTGTCGTGGTTCGGTGCCGGCAGCCAACGCTTGCTCGGCGAAATCGCGTGCCAATTCATCCTCACCCTGGGCATGGCGGTAGGTCGCCTAGGACAGCAGTGCGTGTCCGCCCGCCCCAACACGCTTCCGCTCCAGGTCAGCCAGCTATCGAACGCATCGAGCCAACGACGTGCCAGCACGTGGTCGTCTGCATCGAGCGCGAGCGCAACCGCCAATGACCGCAGACTCACTGTATCCAGAGCCGGGCAGTCTTCTGGTTCGGCGTCTGCCCCGGCGGGAAAGTGCTGTCCGATCAGCATCCACGCCAGCGCCACATCGCCCCGACATCGAGCAATGGGAGCGAGCAACATCGGTGCGTTCCGTCGAAACGATCACACAAGCGTGCTCTGTTCCAACCGGGCCAAAGCGTCGATCCAGTCCCCCTGGAGTAGGCTCGACACCACGTCAGCTCGGCGCGGAGCTCACCGGTGATGTCTCTCCAAAATCCGCAAGAGATTCTGCAAGCGCGGACTCGATTCGCTGATGTTCTCCTGCCGGTCGATCGACCTGGATACGGTAGGACGACCATCATCAGCTCATCGAAGAGGGAAGGGGCCACCATGCCATGGTGGTCGCTGGCGGCAAAAGATGTCACGGCCTGGCGAAACGCCATCCGCGCCTCATCTGGCCGTCCCAGCCCGGCGCGTAGGTGTACCCAAGTCCGTGTACCAGGCATCACCCTGGGAGCCGGCGGTTTCGCCGGGCGGCAAGTCAACGATGCGCTCTCTAATTCAAGCGTGCCTGCCGTAGACGCGCATTTTCGGCCAGTGCCAGTGTCAATTTCCTCCATTTTGAGCATCGAGGGATCGGCGGTTGTTTCGATCGCGAGCAACCTCGCTCTCGCTGCTCGGGAGCGAGCGCATCGCAGCATCGCCACGCCAGACTTTCTGCCGCAATGCCGAGACGGAACTCATCCGCCTGGCATCGGAGCATGCCCTGGAAGAACCGTGCGTATGCTCCAGCGCGGGATCTCCCGCTTCCCGACCAAGCCGCTCGGCGGTTTCGAGGTGAAGCTTTACACCGCCTGGTGATCCTCGAAGTACCGAGCATCGCCGCCACTCGAAATCGCAGCCACCCCCCCCCCTGTTCGCCGGCATGGCCACTCTCTTCTTCCAGGATTCTCAGCGCCGTCTCGACCGCTGGGCGCGCGCGGTTCGCCAGGCAAACGCGCGCTGCGCCCGCTCGCCCGCGCCAACCACTCCACCGCGCGAAGATCACCAGCCTGCTGGAAGTGATAGGGCAACGTGATATCCGTCCGCCGCCACACGACGCGAGCACATCTCCGATCTGCCGATGCCACATACGCCGGCGCGGGGTGGAAGAACGCTGTCGTGGTAGAGCGAATCGCGAATCAGGGCGTGCGTGAACGTGCCACTGACGTCCCGTCCGGCGTCGCGTCGAGGCATCGCGGGCATCGATGGCGCGTTCGACCATCGAGCAACCGTGCCCTGATACCCCGCTGACGCTCTCCCATACATTCAGCGTGCGCCGATCTGGCCGATAACGGCGGCAATCGCCGCAACGTTTCCGCGTCATGCCCGAGTCGGGAAAGCCGCTGGTCGATGACTTGTCGGAGCAGCACGGAATTGCTGCCTGCTCGAACGCGCCGATGTGTCCAAACTGTGCCATGCCCGTCCGGCAGCAGGACGCTCCCCCCTTCCAGGGCACGCAAGAGCTCGACCACGAAAAAGGGATTGCCGTCCGCACGCTGTTGCACGGCTTGCCAGGCGAGATCGGCGCACCGTCAACCGATAGGCATCATCGATCACGCCACGAACATCGTCTCGCGTCAACAAACGACACGTCGATGCGCAACGCCAGCGCTTCACGCACCAGAATCGGCAGAAGCTCGTGAAGCGCATGCGCGCGTGACATCCGTACTGCGATAGGTCAGCAGCAGGATCGGTAAAGCGAGCTGGCGGGCGAACAATCGCAGCAATTCGAGGGGCTTCGTCAGTTCGCCCAGTGTGAGATCCTCCAGCACGATCACCAAATCTGCTCGCGGCCGATCACGTGCCAGCGAAGAAGAAATCGCGCATCTCACTTATGAAGGCGGTTTGGCTGGAACCCTGTCGAGTTGCGGAACAGGGCAGTGGGCTGTCCCGGAAATCTCGCCGCAGCGAGGGGTAATGCTCGATCAACTCCGCCCCACGGACCGTGGGGGTGACACCGCAACGTCATGGCAATGCCCGGTGAGGGACAGGCACTCCGACGCTGCTCGCTTCCCTGCTGGCGTCTCGGCCAGTCTGGACTTGCCAATACCCGCCTCGCCAGCACCACCATGCTGCCGTTTCACGGCCAATGCCTCCGGTAGCTGCGCGCGCAGCACGCCGGGCTCCCGAGACCGACCCACCAATAGCGGCGGACACCCTCCGGACAATGGGCCACGTTCGATCCTCATGCTGCTCTGACGTAAACGGCTCCTTCCAGACCGCCGAACTGCTGCATTATGACCACCAATGGTATCTGGCGATACCCGCGCCCGAAACCCTCGGTCGCGGTGATTCAGGCACCGACCTCGACTCCAGCACAGCAGATTGCGCAAAATGCGAAGGACGTCACAAGCTTCTGTCAAGACAATACGGAATTTCGGGAAACATCAAAACATAAAACCAAATGCCGTCCTTGTACGTACGAGGCGATTGGGCACCACCATCCACCTACCCCCGCTCGAAGAAGAAGATGGAAGACACGCCCGGACACGGACGCGCTCTATTCGCGCGCTCGGCCGACTTACACACCACCAGGAAGTCGATGACGTTCTGCTCGCCCAATGGGTGGGCTGTCCCTCGGACAAAGCATTCCTGGACGATATTACGCTCTCGACTGACTGGGCAGGCAACCGAATCGCCCGCAGCGTTTCTCGGCGGCGCCGATGCCACCGCCCATCACAGGCAACCCTGAAAGCGTTCGAGCACCATCTGAGTGGTTCAGAGGTGCAGCGATTGCTCGACGCGATCGACATGAACGTCAACGGCGGCCAACAGCTACCGCTTTCGTATGAGGGCTCCGCCCGTCACCAAGGATGCCGCGTTCGATTCGATCACGGCGTTGTCGCTTGCCGGAGAGATGACCGTGCGCCGGGCCGGCAGCCAGCGCAGAGGATCACGGCGCTTTCTGAGAGGCGTCGGCGCGTCTCTGGGTGCTGGCCGATCTCTTTCGATCGGGCACATTACCAGGTCGAAGAACTCTGCCTCAAGCGGGACGAGATCGCCGGTCAGTTGGGTTAGCACGCGGCACGCCACGCCTTTGCCGCGCTTTTGCCAGCACGCGGCGCAAAAACGTAAGCGAACGTTGGCGCAAGAACAACCCACCGTTGCAAGTCGTCAGTTGTCAGTCGTCAGTCTTCAGTCGCCTGTTTCCCGAAATTGCCTGTTGCCTCTTGCCCGTTGCCTCTTACCTGTTGCCTCTTGCCTATTGCCTATTGCCGTTGCCCGTTGCCCGTTGCCCGTTGCCTACTTCCTGATCCTTCCTGCGGTCAGGCGAACCTCTCCCGAACTGGTACCATCTGCCGTCGAAACGCGCAGAAGTCGCTGAGCGTTCTCGGTTCGACCGGCAATCCTCGCGCGCCCGGTGTCGATTCTCCTTCGAAGGTCTGATCGTGAGCACGTTGTCCGGATCGCCGCCCGATCCTCGCCGCATTGCGGCAGGGCAACGCGCGACGCAACGCTGCCGGCAAGAAGAAGCTCCCCGCCGAACGCTTGCCGGGTATTGCCCGGCGCCGCAAGAACAGTTCACGATGACTCGCCGATTCCTGCTGGTCGGTGTGCTGATCTTCATCAGGCTCTTCGTGTCGACTTCGCTGGCCATGGTTTTGTCGACGGTGGCAGCCGTGGCCGGCACGGTCGAGGCATATCGCGGGTCAACGCCAAGCTGCCCAATGCTGGCGGTGGTAACCGTCGATACCTTCCAAACATCGCGCATCTACGATCGAGCAGACCTGCTGCAGGGAGATCAGAAGCGCCAGACGGCGGATGGCGCACCTTCGTTACTCTCGATCAAATCTCGCGATCGCCCAGTCTGACGCGACGGTAGCCGCCGAGGACGCGCCACCTTCTGGAGTCATCAGGGTGTCGAGCCAGTGGCCATCCTGCGCGGCATCTGCATCAATATCAGCGGCGACGGTTCGTCTGGTGGCTCGACCATCACGCAGCAATTGGCTCGCGGACTCTGCCGGAGGAGATCGGTTTCGATATCTCGATCACGCGCAAGTTCAAGGAGCGCTCGCCGCGATCGAGCTCGACCGCGGAGTATTCCAAGCAGGACATCTTGATGATGTACCTGAACCAGATCTTCTACGGACAGCGTTCCGGCATCGAAGCTGCCGCGCACCAGACCTACTTCAACAAGCACGCCAGCGAGCTCAATCTGGCAGAGGCCTCGCTGCTTGCCGGTCTCCACAGGCGCCGTCCTGGTACGACCCAACCGTGCGGCTCGACCAGAATAGCTCCGGCAGAAAGTACGTGCTCGACCAGATGGTCAAGTACCACTACATCTTGCGGAAGAGAGCCAGACGATGCGTGGAATACGCGCTGCAACCCACAGACCCGCACCAGCGAAATCGGGAGCCAATCACTTCACCCAATATGCCAAGGACTACGTGCGCCAGAAATATGGCGGACGCATTCGTAAAGGGCGGTTTGCAGATCTGGACGTCGGTCGATCTCGACCTGCAAGCATAAGCCAGTTGATGATTCAGGAAAACATGCCGTTCCTGAACGCCTACCGACGCAACAATGCCTCGATGGTGGTCCTGTTCCGCACACCGGCGGTGTTGGCGATGGTCAGTTCGGCTGATTTCAACGACCCCACGATCGGCGGTCAGATCAACTACGCATTGGCGAACCTGCAGCCGGGCTCGTCGGTCAGCCGGTGCATCTATGCGGCCGCATTCGAAAGCGGGTGGAATCCGGGCACTGTTGTCATGGATGACACCATGAAGGTCGAAACCCCTGGCGCGCCCCAATCCGTGGCCCGAACCGAGGAACTACCTGGGCTTTCGTACGGTGCAGTTCCCGTTCGTACGCGCTCTCGAATTCGCTCAACATCCCGGCAGTCAAGGCAATTCAATACGCCGGTGTGGACCATGCCTACGATCTGGCGGCGCGCCGGATGGGCATCAAGACCGGGATGCCGGAATCGCCCGAAAACTACAGGCTCTCTCGCGCTCGGTTCGGGTGAGGTGCCGTTGCTGGAGCACCAACGTCTGCAACCTTCTCGAATCAGGGCAAATACGTCGCCGCCAATCCAATTCTGAAAATCACCGATTCCGAGCGGTCGGTGCTCTATGAGCTCGATCGGAACACCACCGCTGCAAAACGCGCCCCAGGGCACCAACGCCGAAATCTCCTACAGATCCGTCGATTCTGACTGACGACGAGGCCCGCTCGATGGTTTTCGGCGGGAACCTCTTCGAGGACACAGAGATTGGGACGTCCAGTCGCCGCGAAATCAGGGACGACCGACAATTGGAAAGACATCTGGACCATGGGCTACACCACCGATGGCGATCGGGGGTCTGGACCGGGCAAACAACACAATCCGGCGATGCGGAAATCGACTTCCCCAGCTCGACGGTATCCAAGGGCGCCGGTCCGATCTGGCAACAGATGATGGAGCTGATGCATGACCCCGCCTTCTCGTCCTACCTGTCCGGACCGACGGCCAGCCGATGGCCCACGACTGGAGCATCCCGCCCGGTTTGGTCCAGACCCAGATCTGCTCCCCACCGGGCATCCAGGCATCGGGCAGCGAGGATTCCACTACCGAGAGTGGCTGATCAAGGATGCGGGTCCGTCACTTCCATGACCGGCTGTGCCTACGAGATGGCCAGCTGGGCATGCCATGGAGGACCTGCAGAAGAACACGGCGGCAAGTACGCCGATGGTGGCGAGTCGCGCATTCTGCGCTATACCCGGCACCGTTGGGGTCGACGGCTATGTCCGACTTCGATGAAGATGACGGCTCGACTACAGGGGATTACGATCCGGACGACGGGAAATCCCAATCGAGCAGCGAGCAGACTAGCCCGGAGCCTCGCGCGTAGTCACAGCGCTCGGGCATACTTTACGCAGGCGTATCCAAATTGGCGCAGGCGGGTGAAGGCATGAAGCTCGAACTGTTCGACGGGGAAGAGACGGTCCGCCAGATCGGGGCGGTGGTTGTCGATGTCTCCAACAGCGAAGTTCAGGTCGATTTGGGTCCGGCTGACGGAGCGCCCAATGTGCGATCGTTATGAGCCGCGACGAGGCCTTCGACTCGGTTTGATTCCGCCCTCCACGGAATCGACGGGGAACGTGTCATCCTGGTGGATGACTGGCCGAACACTTCGGCGCATCACCGTCACCTGGCTGAAATGAAACCATTCGCCCTGGTTTCGCGTTTACACTAAGTGATCGGCATGTTTGCAGCAGCGTCGCCGATGATTGCCGGGCACCGGGGAAACTCGGGGTCGACCAGGGTGCGAATTTCGAAGAGGACCACCCAATTGAGCACCAGGAGGGCATTCAACTGAGCAGGCCTAGCCACCCGTTCTGCTTCTCCTCTTTTTCACCTCAGTACCGTTGCAGCGGCGGTTGCACGCAACGCTCCCAAATACGCCTCACCGTCTTATGGAAGAAAGTCGTTCGCGACCATGGGACGAACACCTCGGCAGCGAACTCCTTTGCAACGAGCGCCCGGCGAGAACGGTTTCCAACCGCGCCGGGCGCTCGTATGTTCAAGGGGACCGCTATACTTGGCCAGATTTTCCCATGCGGAGTCCGTTACAGGCAGGTTGACCGGCAGATTCGTCCAGTTGCAGCCGTATTCGCACACCATTCAGGAACACCGTATGACGTTCCGATCTCACTTCCCCGACCTCGTGCCCGGTTTGTGGCGCCCCGGTCTCTGAAACGCAACTCTTCTGTGGAACCTGCGGTAGCGAGCTGCGAGGCCAACGTGCCCGTACCAGCGCCAGGTCGTTGTCACCGGATTGGGCGCAGTGAGCGCAGTGGGGCTCACCGCGAAAGCGTCATGGGAAAACATCCTGAAGGGGAAAAGCGGTATCAAGCGCATCCCTATCTCCCAGGAAGGCAACTACTCATGCCAGGTGCGCGGCGATCTCCGAAATGGACGATCTCCGCAACGCTTCCTCGACTCCAAGACCGCGCGCAACACCTCGCAGTTCAGCCTCTGGTTGATGGAGGCCGCCGGCGCCGCGCTCATTTCCGCCGGACTGGTCGATGAAGCGGGCAATCCACTCATGGATCTGCTGCCCGGCCGGTTCGGTCATCGGGACCTGTGTTGGCGGATGCTATGACTGATCTGCTTCCTGCCTATGACACCTTCAACACCGGGGACACGGTAAGCTGTCTCCCATACACGTCAGTTCCCGCTCAACATGGCGTCCTACACCGTGCAGTGGCGTTTTTGTATGGGAGGACCGAGCAGCACGGTTTCCTGTGCCTGCGCCACAGGCACGCAGGCCGTGGCGAGGCGTTTCATGTCGTCCAGTCCGGCATTGCGCCATTGATGCTGGCAGGAGCCTCTGAATCGACCGTGCATCCGATGGGCGTCGCGGGCTTCTCGGCGATGCGCGCTGGTGACCGACTCCGAACGAGCATCCCGAAGAGGCGCTGCGTCCCTTCGACGCTACCCGCTCCGGTTTCGCGCTCGGCGAAGGGGCCGGCGCGCTTGTGCTGGGAGAGGACTACGATTTCGCCATGGCGCGGGGCGCGCGAGTGTTTGCCGAGATCGTCGGCTTTACGCCTCCAGCAACGATGCCATCCGATCGCGCCACAGCCAGAAGGAATTGGCGCGGCCCGAACATCGTGGCCGCATTGGCGGACGCAGGTGTGACTCCCGACAAGATCCCAGGGCACATCCAGGCGCATGCCGCCTCGACCCCGCGGGAGACGTGGCCGAAGCCGCGCGATCCATCATGTCTATGGCGAACACACCGCATCGATTCCGGTGATGTCTGTGAAAGAGCAACATCGGGCATTGCATGGGCGGGGCTGGGGGCGATCGAGACTGCCATGGAGTATCCCTCTCGATCGCCGAGCAGGTATTCCGCCGACCGCCCAACTACAAGAACCCTGATCCCGAAGTCAATCTCGACGTCGTGCATGGCGCGGCACGGCCTGTGAATTCGAATACATGGCCAAGCACGGATTCGGGCTTGGCGGTCAGAGCGCGGCGCTCGTGCTGGAAACGACCGCCGGCAGAGTTTCGCGCATCAAACGAGCAAGGATCTTGAATGAGCAGCCATTACGCCCAACGCCGCAGCTGGAGACAACGCCATGACCGAGTTCGTCATGGTCTATCATAATGTGCCGGCAGACAAGCGCATGCAGCCAATCGACGGCGGTTGGGCGCGACAGCTGCTGCAGCACCTGCTCAGATCCGAGATCGTTTTCTCTACCCGATTGCGTACCGCCATTGCCCGTCCAGGCGGCAGTATCCTGCCGTTCGATCAGGATCTCTACGAGGAGCGCATCCCGGTAGCGGAGATCCCCGACGAGTTGTTGCTGGACGCTGGCCACGTTGCGCGCGGTCAATCTCGCCATTCTGCGCGCTGCCTGACGAGGCATGGGAACAAAGCGTTCAGCATCCCGAAGCAGGACCGCAAACGCTCGATCGGATCGCCAACTCTTCGGAAATCACGTCACCGACCACTTGAACGATATGAAGAACGCCGGGCTGGGAACGCGCAGCCTTTGATCAGGACCTCAAGGAGCTCGTCGTCTGGGCACAGCGTGACGTTTACCCGATATCTTCATGTTCCTCCTGGAGATCGGGATGTGGGCATCGTTACCTGGATCGGCTGAGCCGGATCCGGCGTCACCCAGTAGCTCCTGGCCGCCGGACTTACCACTGCGGCTATCCTCTTGTGGGGCATCTTCCGCACACCCGGGATGCCACCGGCAACCAAGCCAGCGTATTCCCGACGCCGGGACCGGTCCGTCTCGTACTGGAAGTCAGCCTCTTTCTCCTGGCCGGCTATGGACTCACGGGTGACCGGCTATCGCTGGATCGCCGAGACGCTTTGGACCTTTGCGGCCCTGATCTGCGTTCTTTCGTTTTCGCGCATCCGCTGGCTGCTCGATCACTGACTTCGGTGCAAACCTATGACATCGCTCGCCACTGATTTCACCAGCCTGGCTGACATCGACCTTCCCATCGCCCAGGCGCCGATCGGTACGGCGACCACGCCGGAACTAGCCGCCGCCGTGAGCAACGCCGAGGAGGAGCTTGGAACGCTCTCGCTCACCTGGCGCTCGCCCAACGAGGCGCGCGAGCTGATCAGCAGACCAAGGCGCTCACGAACCGACCGTTCGGCATCAACCTGGTGCTTGCATGGGATCCCGGAACCGGCTGGCCATCGCGCTCGAGGAAGGGTCCCGGTGATCTCGCTTTCCTGGGGTGATCCATCTCCTGGGTCGAACAGATTCACGACGCTGCGCTCCTGGTGCATGGTCGGTTCCACGTCGGCAGCAATCGCAGCGAAGAACGCGGGTGTGGACGTGATCGTGGCACAGGGCTACGAAGCGTCCGGTCACGTCGAGGGGGCAAACGAGTCTCCTGGCGCTCATTCCCGAAATGGTCGACGCCGTTGCGCCCACCCCCGTGCTCGCCGCGGGTGGCGACGGGGATGGCCGCGGGCTTGCCGCGCTCTGCCTGGGCGCGTCTGGCGTCTGGCACCCGCTTCGTTCTTTCATCAGAAGCGGATGCCCACGCGGACTACCAGGGACGCTTGATCGACGCCGGCGCGAGCGACACGATCCATACCGCATCTTCCGCGGTGGCTGGCCAGCGAACACCCCATTGCGCACGTTGCCGAACAAGTCGCTTCAGCTCTGGGAAGACGCCGGACGCCCCGAACCGGGCCGCGGCCCCGGGGAGAGGAGACGTGATCGGGCACACCAGCCGCGGCATTCCCATCATGCGCTACCACGACGACTTCCCCGGAGCTCGGACCACAGGCGACCTGGAAAGCATGGTGCTCTACGCTGGTCAGAGCGTCGGCGTCATGCACGACGTGCTTCCTGCGGCTGAGATCGTGGAGTCCATCGCGGACCAGGCACGTTCGGTGCTTTCCGGCTGGGAGGCGCCCGTTGAGCGATCAGGCGACGAGCCAACATGGAGGGATGAGCCGTCTGCGCGCGCTCGCCCCGCCGCCCTCCACAGCGGGCCCGACTCCCGGTACCCTTGCGAGAGCTCTGATGAACGGTATCGTCGTCGCCTGGACGCACTGGAGGATTGGATGAACGGAATTCAGACGCACAGGCATTCTTGCGGAGCATGGGACTGCCCGATCACGATTTGCGCGATCTGCCATCGTCCGATCAGCGCTTCCCAGACGGCGGCCAATGGCGCATCAATTCCTTCAGTCGAGGGTCGAACGCGCTGCGCACCGTCTACCAATATGCCGACGAGTACGGGGTGCCGATTCATCGGGTAAGCCAGGGCGGCGGCGTCATGCTGCTGACCGATGACGAACTGGACGAAATGGCCGCGCTCGGACGCCAGCGCGGCATCGAGATCGGCCTGTTCGTCGGACCTCGCGCCGGCTGGGATGCGGCGCGCCATGGCCCTATTCCACCGCTGGCAAGATCGTCGGACCGAAAGCGCGTGGCGCGGACCAGCTCGTCCATGCGGTCGAAGACGTGAAGCGGGCGCTTTCGAGCACGGTATCAACAGCGTGCTCGTCACCGATGAAGAAGGACTCCTGCTCGTGCTCGGCTGCAAGATGAAGGAGGCCGGGGAGCTGCCGAAGGACCTGATTCTCAAGGGTTTCGGTCATGCTCGGCGCGTCCAATCCGGCCTCGGTACGGTTGCTGCAAGACATCGGCTTGACGACGTTCAATACAACCGATCTCTCGCTGGCGCAATTGGCCGCCATCCGCGCGGCAACCACCATACCGCTCGATATCTATGTCGAGGTTCCCGACGATATCGGTGGGTTCATTCGCCACTACGAGATCGCAGAGCTGGTGCGCGTTTGCGCTCCGGTCTATCTCAAGTTTGGTTTGCGCAACGCGCCAGACATCTACCCGGCCGGAACAGCACCTGGAAGCCACCGCCATTGCCCTGGCCAAGGAACGCTTGCGCCACTTTGGCGAATCGGCTACGACATGCTCAAGCGGCTCGACCCTGACGCGATCATGTCGCCACTGCCTGAACGGTCTCGGTCTAGCACGGTCGCCGGCATACGTGTCTGCCGTGCGAGTGTCGTCATCCCGACGAGGCGGAGTGGAGGGGATCTCCTCGCCACAGCTTGAGGGCAACAAGGTAACGCTTCATTGAAGAACCGATCTGGCGAAGGCCTCCGGGAAAGCGTCGACACGTATCCGGCACGCATGGCACGAAACACGGGGCGGCCCAGGCCGCCCGTTTTCACATGCCTGCGTCAGATTCGCTGAATGTCCGCCGAAAACCTACTCAGCCTCGGATTGAGCATGATGACCACGATTCCGCTGCGCAGGTAGAACTACCGAAAAGCTGACCAGGAAAGTGATCGTCTGCCAGGCGACCTCATACGGTCCAGCCGTTGCGGTAACCGGAATCACCAGCGTGGCTGGGCGCAGGGGCGGATCGCCTGGTAGTAGATCCGGTTGAAGACCGATTCGGGATCGCCTTCGAACATCTCGGTGCCGACAAGAATGGTGTCGCCCAATTCGATGTACGGGAGGCCGTTGTTCTCACTCGCTTTCCAGGTCGGCAGTGCCAGTCAGCGTGCTGGTCGGGTCGCCAGGACCGGCCACCAACTGGTCGGTCGTCTGTACCGGGCCAATTTCCGATGAACTCGCCGTTGGCGGCATTCTGATACCAGCCAGCCAGCGTCACCACGCGCACCGGCTCAGCCACCCGGCGTCGCTGCCGTTTCGGCCAACGGCGTGGCCGACGTTTCGGTTTGTGGCGTCGTCGCGGCGAGCGGCGTGGTCTGCCGCCGGAGTCCCCGTTTGCGCCAGCACCTGTAGCGCGCCCAGGAGGATACCCCATCATCGAGGACTGCGGTCCAGGAGCGCCGCCGCTCCGAAGTGAATACACGCATGCTTCCCCCTCCGCACAAGCAGGAGTAGGCTCAAAACGCTCTTCGGTCGGTTGGCGGGACGTACTGCGTCGGGGATGTACGGACGCATCGTAGCAGGTTTGCGAGCGAAAGCCTAGTCCCCGCAATGGCTCCAGAGGGCTGCGCGAGCAAATGGCTTGCAGTCAATTCTGCAACACGCTGCTCCACGATCTCCGCCTCTCCCGGTTGCAACATGTGCGGACTGAAGGCAATCGTCGATTCGTTTTCGGCCCGACCTCGATCGGCGGCTTTCCGGCGCGCAGATCGGCGATCAGATCGTCACGGGTCAATGGCGCATCAGGCGTAACCTGCGCTGAGGATGCGCGGAATCGGTTCCCCAACTTCGCCAGGTCTCCGATCGCCTGATCGACAGCCAACGCGGCGCCAGCCGCTGCCATGCGGCATCCCAGCTCGACACGACGGCGTCCCCGCTCCATCCGCCTCAGCGACATGGTCAGCTTCCAGATACGTCTCGACCGCGGTCAGCAACCCGATCATCTTCTTTGGACATCTTCATCGCGCAGCCAATGCACGCTGCACCGGCAATCCGTTGGGCTACGCATCGCTTCGATCATTTGGAGTTCCGACCGCCAGCCCGCTGTTCTGCGGTCCGCGCAGCATCTTGCCCCACTGAAGATGGCAACTCGGCGCCGGACTTCGTGTGAAATGCCGCCAGAGATTCGAGACTGGCGGGATCTGCGCCGCGGCATCGACGATCACCGGCACACCACGCGCGTGCGCCCGTTCGATCACGAACTCGAGCGGCAGCGTGTTGCAGTTCAAGTGCGTTCCTGCGAAATAGACCACGGCCGCCGTCCGCTCGTTGATGGCATCATCGAGCTCCACTCATAGGTCTCCGTATGTGTGACCGATCTCCGCCAGTTCCGCACCGGTCATGCGCACTGCGATGTCGTACCAATTGCGCTGGTAGCGGTGGACGACGACCTGGTTCTTCAGCCCATCGAGGCGGTTCGAGAACCGCGCCATGAGCCGCAACATCGTCGCCGGTCACGGCAGCCGCGGTCGCCAACGCCAACGCGGCTGCGGCGCCAGCGTCGCCGACGGCTTCGTTCCCGGTCCAGTCCGCCAGGCGTTTGCCAGCCGCCTCGCTGCAGTTCGAAGATGTTGACGAAAGCCCCTGCGCTATCGGCCATCGCCTGCGCTACATGTGGCGCCATGATCGACCCGCCAAGCCGCGTGTAGGTGGTCGCGCAATTGATGACTGGCTGCACACCGAGTTTCTGGTAGATGTCCATGTTCGGTCGACCTCGCTCCTGAACCACTTCGGCATCTCTTCCGGCATGGTAAGCAATTCACGTGGTAGTTTGCCTGCGTTGACAGACAATCTGGATCACCCCACAATGCCAGGAGATTCACTGTTTGTCAGAAACCGTCGTTCGGACCGAATGCGCGTGCGAAATCGCCGTGCAGAAAGGAAGGGCATCGATGCCAGAAAACCGGATCCCAGGAATGACGAGCCGCCGGAACCTGATCTCCCGGGGCGCGCTGATCGGTGGAGCGGCCGCGGCCGTTTCGCTGCCGAGTTTGCACGCCATGGCGCAGGACGCAACCTCGGACAGCCTGCTCGGGAAGATCCTCGATCGGGGCAAGATCGTTGTCGGTACCGGCAGCACCAACCCGCCATGGCACTTCGAAGATGAAGATGGCCAGCTGGTGGGATTCGATATCTCGCTCGCGCTTTTGCTGGCGGGCGGCATTTTTGGACTCGACCAGGAACAGATCATGGGCGGCGAGGAACCGCGCAAATACGTCGAGTTCGTTGTGCACGAAGCCGATGCCCGAATTCCCGACTTGTTGTCGGACAAGGTCGACATCAACTTCCAGTTCATGACTGTCACGGCGGCCCGAGCGCTGCAGGTGGCTTTCACGGTCCCCTACTATCGCGAAGGCGTGACCCTGTTGCTGCCAGCAGACTCCGAGTACAACTCGCTGGCCGACATGCAGGGGCAGGGACTGACGATCGCGATCCTGGCAAACGTCACCGCCGAAGACATGATCCACCGCGGCGTTCCGGACGCCACCGTCGAGCAGTTCGATTCGGTGGCCGCGTCGGTCGAAGCACTCGACTCCGGCCGCGTCGACGCCACTGGAATCGACATGTCGACTGGCCGCTGGATGGTGGCGCAAGACCCCGAGGTGTACAAGACCATTCCAGAAGGCTGGGACGCGCAGTCGTACGCCGCTTCTGTCAAGCCAGGCGATCAGGTCTTCCTGAACTTCGTCAACACAGCGCTGCAGCAAGCCATGGTCGGACTCGACTTCCCGATCTATCGGGCGGCGTTCAACACCTACTTTGGGGTCGAGCTTCCAAACCCGCCGATTGGTTTCCCGGTCGAGTACCAGTAGGCAACCTGGATTTTGTTTTGAACGGCCGGGTGGCGGTTGCCCCCGGTCGTTCAGTTGGTTCTCCATTTTTCGCCGGATCGCAAGTAGACATCAGTCCGCGGCGATCCAGGCAAAGCGCGCCAATATCGTTGCCACTCGATAGTCACCCGTCGCTGGTCGCGAGCTTCACATCTGGGTGGGCTACAGTGTGCGCATTCGGAAACTGTCGACCCGGCAAACATGCCGTGGCTCACGAATTCACGCACAGGTCCCCGGGGATCGATGTACAAGCTCCGCTGGGAATACATCACCGATAACAAGTGGCTCTTCATCGACGGGCTGGTGCTCGGTCTGAAGATGGCGATTCTCGGTCTCTTGATCGGGACGCTGCTCGGACTGCTCTTCGCGTTCGCACGGCAATATGGCCCTCGCCCGGTGCGATGGTTGGTGACCGCCTATGTCGAGTTGATTCGCAACATTCCATTGCTTCTCATCGTGTCGCTGCTTTATTTCGGTCTTCCCCAGGTCTTTCCACGGCGCAGCACCGGACAGGAATGGGTGCTGAAGATTCTCCCGGACGCCGAACGAACGTTCATCGTGGCACTGGCGATCTATGCTGCCGCGTACCTGACCGAGATTTTCTCCGCCGGCATCATTTCGGTCGGCAAACGCTATCTCGAAGCCGGCACTTCGCTCGGTCTCAGCCGCTGGCAAACGGCAACGTCCATCACCCTGCCAATCATGTTCCGCACGGTGCTGCCCTCACTGGGCAATACCTTCATCGGGCTTTTCAAAGACACGTCGATTGCGGTCGCCATTGCGGCCCCTGAGTTGACCTGGGCGGCGCGCAAGGTGAGCACCGACTACTTCCGCTACATCGAAGCCTGGGCCACCGCAGGACTCATGTATCTGGCAACCTGTTACGCCATTGCCCTGGCGTTGCGCTTCCTCGAACGGCGTATCAAGTGGAGCGTGGCATGAGCCAAGTCTGGGACAACCGCGATCTGATCTGGATCGGCCTCAAGCTGACGTTGCAACTCTCAGCGGTGGCAATCATCGCCAGTTCGATCATCGGGCTCTTCGTCGGGGTTGGGCTGGTCTATGGCAATCGGGTGGTTCGCACCCTGTTGCGGCTCTACGTCGATATCATCCGCGGTTTGCCAATTCTGGTCGTGCTCTTCTTGATCTACTACATCCTCCCCGTCATCGATATCGATATCCTTGGCTGGCATGTGCCGACCAATGTCGGTCGATTTCAGGCTGCGGCCATTGGGTTGAGCGCGTTTGGGGCCGCCCAGGTGGGGGAAGTGGTGCGGGGAGCATTGGCATCGGTGCCACGCGGACAGTCCGATGCAGCGAAATCGCTCGGACTGACATTCTGGCCGCGGTTGTTCCATGTCGCGTTGCCACAGTCGATCCCGGTCATCATTCCCCCCTGGACCAATACCGCCGCTGAATTGGTCAAAGGCACTTCGTTGGCCTCGCTGCTGAGCATGAGCGAGCTGCTGTTCGCCACGCGCAAGATCGTCGAGCGGACCGGAGATGTGCTTCCCTTCTACATCGCCGCCGCTGCAATCTATTTCGTGATTTGCTTTTCGATTTCCCGCGTGGGCGTGTTGGTTGCCCAGCGCTATCGCTTTGGGGTCGCTCGATGAGTATCGATCTCACTCCCGATCCGAACGCCATGGTCTCCATCCGGAACTTGCACAAGAGCTACGGCGAACTGCAAGTGCTCCGTGGGGTCGATCTCGATATCGCTCCGGGTGAAGTGGTCACGGTCATCGGACCAAGTGGTTCGGGCAAGACCACCATGCTCCGTTGCGTGAACTTCCTGGAGACGTATCAGGACGGACGTATCTACGTCGACGGCAAGTTGGTCGGGTATCGAGAGCAAAATGGCCAGCTCAAGCCGGCGCCCGAGAAGGAGATCGCCAGGCTGCGAGCTGAGACCGCGATGGTCTTCCAGCAGTTCAATCTCTTTCCGCACATGACCGCGCTGCGCAATGTCACATTCGGGCCGATGAAAGTGCGCGGAGTGAAAAAGAGCGATGCGGAAGAAAACGCCAGGCGGCTGTTGGCGCGGGTCGGCCTGGCCGACAAGGCCGACTCGTATCCGTCGCAACTTTCCGGTGGACAGCAGCAACGGGTAGCCATCGCCCGCGCTCTGGCAATGGAGCCGAAAGTCATTCTGTTCGACGAAGTCACCTCCGCGCTCGACCCGGAGCTGGTTGGGGAAGTGCTGGCGGTCATGACCGACCTGGCCGAATCGCACGGTGTGACGATGATCGTGGTGACACACGAAATGGGCTTTGCGCGCGATGTGGCCGACCGCATCGTCTTCATGGACGGCGGCGTGGTGGTGGAGCAAGGCGAACCGCGCAAGGTG
>JAWKPF010000015.1 GCA_041390825.1 Thermomicrobiales bacterium | reverse complement strand
AACGCTCGCCAACAGTGGGCGGTCGAACGCGCGCTCGAGCATCTTCAGCTCGCATCCGATACCCGTTCAGCCGGTTTCCCACTCGACCTGATGGCCTCAGACGTTCGTGCTGCTCTGCATGCGATCGGCGAGGTCACTGGCGAAGCTGTCGACGACGCTGTGCTTGCCGAGATCTTCAGCCGCTTCTGCATTGGGAAATAGCTCCACCAGACTACACTTCACCCGATCGGCGACTGACAGCGCGCCGGCGTCACAGGGAGCGAAACGGTGTCGGATCAGCGCGAGATCATCGAGGTCGAGGACTATCGTGTCATCGATGTGCGCGAGCAGCCGATCGACGATGCCGAGCCGCCCCCGTCGCAGTCCATGCCGCCGCCGCAGTTCACCGGGCGCGTCTACACGTCTTCTGGTGGAGGCGGGTGTTGCCTCGGGCTCTCCGCCACGCTATTGATCGTCGGGATCATCTTCGTTCTCGGGCTGTGCGCCTTTGTCATGCTGATCGCGCGTCTGGTCGGCTGGGCGATTCCAGGGTTATGAGTCAGACGCTCGCCACTATTCGCCGATTTCGGCCGGACGATCAGGTTGCCGCCCGCGCGCTCATCCTTACCGGGTTGGGCGAGCATTGGGGTTTCATCGACGAAACACTCAACCCAGATGTGGACGACATTGCCGCCCACTATCCTCCCGAGTCAGCCGATTTCTTTGTTGCCGAAGACCCTTTGGGCGTCATCGTCGGCACAGCCGGATTGCTGCGGGAAGATGCCGAAACGGGCCGCATCGTCCGCATGAGCGTCGCCAAGTCCGCACGTGGCCAGGGACTCGGCAAACGCCTGGTCGCGCAACTCGAAGCTGCTGCCCGTGCTCGCGGCTATTGCCGACTCGTCTGCGAAACCACCCATGATTGGACCGACGCCATCGCGCTCTATCTCGCCACAGGTTTCACCGAGCTCGGCGTCTGGGACGACGACCGGCATTTCGAAAAACACCTGAGCTCGCTCCCCGAATCCTGAACAACTCATCCCTTGCCGTCGCGAACAGCTGAGCATATTGACTCGGCCTGACACACCCACATTCTCACGGCCTCACGCCAGCAAACGTTCTCCGGACTCCGGACTCCGGCCCCCAGCACCCCTCCCTCACCCCATCGCAGCTGGCTGCGGCCGGTTCAAGACCAGATCGAATGCGGTGCGGGCGATTTCTTCACCTTCGCAGCGCACGATCACGGCAAACCGTCCTTCCCGTTCGAGTGTGGCTGGACCAAGGCGCAGCGCAAGCGGCACCACCTGATCGGTGCCATCTTTCAAAGATGCTGGGCGCCCGACGCGGATTTCCGCTTTTACGGGTTGCTCCAGCAACGCCTGACCGTCTTCGTTCTCCAGTTGAAGTTCCAACGCATGCGGCCGGTTGGTTTCCGTCCAGGGGACCACGACCCGAATGGCCGTCTCGAAGCTGCGCGTGACGGGCGCCTGCGTGGTCGTCAAGCGAGCCCAGCCACCGCCAAGGACATAGAGTTTGCCATTGGCAACCTGCGCCGAATCGACGAGCAACAGACAATCGACGCGCGGCACAGGTCCCCCTCGAATCGTTCGGGCTCGACTACCCGATCGGCGTGCAAATTTCGATCAATACACCATGCGGATCGCGCACCCAGGCAACCGTCTGTCCCCACGGCTTCAGTTCCGCGGGAACCAGGAGATGCGCGCCGGCATCCAGCGCCGAAGCCACGGTGGCGTCGACATCGGGTGTCGTAAAGGCAAGTTCGGTGCCAAATGGCGGATTTGCCAAAGAATGACGCAGGAAGCCATGGGCGAAATGGGACTCTCCAAGCGCTTCCGAGGCGAACGAAAGCGTGGTCGACCCGGTCTGCAGTTCGCCGTAGGAGCCATCCGGCGATACAAAGCCGGGCTCGAATCCAAATGCGCGCGCATAGAAGTCGAGCGCGGCCTGAACCTCGGGAACATAGACGATCGTATAGCCGAATCGGACGTCACTCATGGTGTCTCCAGTCTACCAATCTCGGCGGGACGCGCATTGTGGAGCAACCGTAGAACTGATGTTCGCGTCTGTCAAGCGTTTCCGGTGCGCCGCTCTCTGCTACATTGACCGAATCGAAATCGATTCTCGGCCGGGAGGCCCGTTACGGTGAACCAGAATCCGACTCAGCTTGCCACCGCCGGCGAAGCGTATGAGCCATTGACCGGACGATGGAGCCGCATGGTGGCGCCTCGTTTTCTCGATTGGCTCGATGCTGGGAAGAACGGTCGTTGGCTCGATGTCGGGTGTGGTACCGGCGCGTTGATCCAGGCGGTGCTCGATGTCGAGCAGCCGAAGGAGATTGTGGGAGTCGATCCCTCTTCGACCTATATCGCCTACGCCCGGCGACAGATCGAGGATGCGCGCGTGCGTTATGAAGTTGGGGACGCGCGCGCGCTTCCGGTCGCTTCCAATCAATACGACGCCGTCGTTTCCGGCCTGGTCATCAACGTTTTGTCCGCGGCTGGCCAGTTGAGCGCGGTTCGGGAGATGCTGCGTGCCGCTCGCCGTGGCGGCGCGGTGGGAGCCTATGTCTGGGACTATACGGGTGGGTTCGCGCCCCGCGCGAAGTTCTGGGAAGCAGCTTCCGCCATCGATCCAGATGGAGCAGCTTCCGTCGACGAACGCACGGTCTATCCCATCTGCGATCCCGTTCGACTCTTGCGGCTCTTCCAGTCCGCCGAGCTCAACGCCGTCGAAACGGGCGCCATCGAATTCGACGCAGAGTTTGTCGACTTCGACGACTACTGGACCCCCTTCCTGGCGGGCTACGGACCCGCCAGCAGGTTCCTGCTCGGGCTGCCGCACGATGCCCAGGCTCGGCTGCGGGAACGGCTGCGCGCCGAGCTCGCTCCGGGCGAGAGCGCGGCATTCCGTCTCCCGATCCGGGCGCTCACCGTGCGTGGTGTCAAATAGCCAGCGGCTGCGGCATTCCCAGGAGTCACCTCGCGAGCGAGCTGCAGCTGAATGATCGTTGATTCACTGCGTACGAACGCTGGTTGACGGCGTGTCCCAGGTGACGCATCGTCACGATTTCGAGGGCGCATTTCTCGCGTTCGTCCGGTATAATCGAAGCAGAAATTGTTCGATGATGGACCCCGAATGCCATCCGTCGAGCGCGGCCCCGAAACCGCGCGCGCTGAGGCATCGGGCCGATGGTGGCGCAATGCTCGGTGTCCCGCGCCGGCGAACACGCCTGCAAGCAAACCCATGGTTGGTGACCTCAGTGGCGATCCTGCTGCTGAGCTTGGTGTTGTCTGCCTGCTCGCGTTCTGATGCGCCTGATTCGGGTGATGTCATCGCTGCTGCGCCGGCGTATGAATCGCCCACCATGCCCGCGATCGTCACTCCCATCATCACCCCAATTCCCACTGCCACCAATACTCCGACTCCGCTTCCCACGCCAACGCCAGATGGCTGTCGGCAGAGTCCGCCGAACAGGCGGCCGCGAATGACCTTCTCTCCGGCCAGGGAGGGTGTCTACAGCTTCGTCGTGATGGAAGCCGATGGCTACATCGTGTCGTCGTACAACAGCCGCACCCATTCTGGTGACGGCCAGCACGTACAAAGTCGTGCTCGCAGCAGACATCCTGAAGCGAGGTCGAGCAGGGCGAGCTTTCGCTCGATCCAGGAGGTCTATCTCGATCCGGCGCTCTTCGACAAGAGCCGGGGGAGACATGTACTTCCTCTGGGGGCGTGCCGAAGCTACAAGCCGATCGGCGAGCTGTTGTTTGCGGTCGGAGCCTGGTCCAGCAATGTCAACGCGCTCACCCTGCTGGCCGCTCACCACGCCAGACGCGCTCAACCAGACCGCGCATGAGATCGGTATGACCCAAACCTATCTCTTCGCGAATCCCTACTGAGGATTGCCCTATTGGCCGCCACAGGCCGGGGCCGATTCCTCCCAGGAGGACATCGATCCTGGTCATGTCCTGCATCATCCGGAGTCATACGAGGAAGAGGGATGGGGTCGTGTCGACCCCGTATGACATGGCGGTGTATCAGGTGGGACTGATCAACGGCACGGTGATTTCGCATTGGGTGAGCGAGCAGATCGTGGACATCCTGCTCAACAACACGATTCGCGACCGGCTGCCGGCGTATCTGTGGGACATTCCGGTGGCAGACAAACCAGGCAATCTGACCGGCGCGGTCAACGACACCGGGATCCTCTTCCTCGATTCCGGGCCCCGCGCGGTGGCGGCCTATTCCGCGGGCATCATCGATGAAGGCCATGCGACCGAGATTCTCGCGTTGCTCGGCGCGATCGCCGCAGGCAGCACCGATTTCTAGCGGCTTCCGGCCCATTCGACCGAAAAACTGCAAAGCCTGAACGAAAGCTGGGACGTTGCGCTGGTGCGCCAGTTTCGGCGCGTACAATCAGTGCGTCGAACCGGTGCAGTCAGGCAGACGTGTGGCAACCCAAACGACGAGTTCAGCAATCCGGCATCCTTCGGCGCTGGCGCTTCATGGCTGCAGCGCTGGTTGGCGATTCCGGGTGCGCTCTCCTCGCTTGCGGCGGTGAAAGCGAACCGGTGAGCGAGGAGCCCACCACGACGGCAGCCTGCGAAGTCGCCCAGGTTGTCACGCCTATCTTCACGGTCCATGACCGATACCCCCACGATCCCGCCACGCCCGAGTTCATCGACGGGATCCCGACCTCGCCGGAGCAGGCGGCGACCACCACACTCTTGCAGGGGGAGCAGGGGGTGTACGGGGTCGTGGTGCTCGGTCCAAACGACAGGATCATCAATCCGCGGAATGCGCATGCCCTTCGTGTCGCTTCGACCTACAAAGCTCATTCTCATGGCCGACATCACGCAAGGTCGAAGCGGGCGAGCTCACTGCAGCAGACCTACACCCTGGCGCCGGAGTTGTTCGAGGCTGGAGTTGGGGACATGTGTTTGCCAATGACGAAGCGGGCACCCAGGTCACGCTGGAAGATCTGCCGCCGGAGCTTACTCAAGCAATGTCGCTGGATTGACAATGCTCGAGCTCACTACTCCCGAATCGCTGCGAGAGACTGCTGAGATCATCGGCATGAACGAGACCTGGCTGCAAAGCGATCCGACACCTGTGATTTGGCCCCCGCAAACCGCTTCGGATGCAACCCAGGCCGATGTCGACGCTGCCCGAGCCTATATCGAAGCCGCGGCGCAACTTGGCCCGGTCAATATCGCGTCCATTCGGCATGGCGACGTATATGCAGAAGCTCTCGACCAATACACTGATCTCCCCTTTGTGTACCGAGCACATTGGGCATCCTGGAAGAGCAACTGATTGGAGACCGGATTCCGCTTTGCTGCCGGGAGGGCTATCTACGGCCATCGACAAGCCGAAATCTGGAAGACGTGGTCAACGATGTGGGGTTCATCGTATTGCCATCTGGCGACGTTCGCGCTGTTGCCCTTCTGTCGCTTGGGGTGCCCGACGACGACCGCGCCACCGAAGTCGAGCAACGCCTGGCCCTGATCGCGGCGGGCGTATTCGATCTCCCCGCATTTGACGACGGCAGAGGAGCCCGGTAGCCTGACCGCGCAGCACTCCGCTCCGTCGTGCTACGCTGCGCATATGGCGCTTTCTGTTACAGGCAAACGGTATTAGCTATGCCCACGGCGGTACCAAATCTTCGAGAACGTTTCGTTCGAGATCAGAATCGACGACCGGCTCGCGCTCCACAGGACCGAACGGGGCTGGAAAGTCGACCCTCTTTCGCCTGCTGTCAGGGGAGCTGCCACCGCAATCGGGCGCGGTGACAGCACGGCGCGGGTTGCGCATCGGGTACCTGCATCAGGAGACGGCAATCGACCCCGAAATGACCGTGCTGGAAACGGTCGCATTGGCAGCAGGCGATCCGGACGCGCTCGATTTACATCTCCTCGGCTCGAACTCCGCATGGGTGAACCGCTCGACGATGAGCAGCTCACCGCGGTCATGGACAAGTACCCGCACTTTGGCGCGCATCGAAGAAGTGCGTGACGATCAGGTACCGTTGCCGGGCGCCGACATCCTTTCCTGGTTTGCAGTGCCCGAAGCCGATTGGGGAAAACCGGTTGGGCAGCTATCCGGAGGGGAGAAGAAGATCGTTGCGCGCTGGCCGGCTTGCTGGCGGCACAGCCAGATGTACTCCTGCTCGACGAACCGGACAACCATCTCGACCTGGAAGCCAAAGCGTGGCTGGAGCGGTTGCTCAGCAGGTCCGAAGGCGCTGTCGCGACGATCACCCACGATCGCTACTTCGTCGATCGGATCATGAACCGCATCTTCGAGCTTGCCCACGGCAAGATCACCGTCTATCACGGGAACTACAGCTACTACCGGGACGAGCGGCAATCTCGTCATGAGCGGGCCACCGAGCTGCGCGAGCTCAGGAACGCGAGTTCAAGAAACTCAAAGCCAGCGCCGAGCAGCTCACCCAATGGGCACGCCAGAACCCGAGTTCGCCCCGCGTGCGAAAACATGCGGCGCAAGCTCGAAGAGGAACGCGAAAAGCTGGTGACCCGAATACCCAATCCTCGATCGTCGCCCGGCCAACTTTTCGTTCTCGACTGAGCGCGGCGCGACCGTCGTCTGGATGCCCACGCGCCTCGTTCGCCTACCCGCATCGCGACATCGTCAAGCCGTTCGATCTGGAGATCCGCATTGGCGAGCGCATTGGTTTGGTGGGTCCGAATGGAGCGGGAAAAGCGTCCCTCTTGCGTGTTCTGGCAGGTCAGGTTGCGCCGACGAGTGGTACCGTGCGGCTGGGGCCGGCGGTCGTGCTCGGTTGTATGCCCAGGAACAGGGAGAATCTGCCCGCCAAACTCACCGCGATCAGTACATCCGACGATTGCAGCCGTACAACGAGCAACAGGCAATCAGTTTCCTTGGTTCGTTGCATTCGATCGGGGGAAGTCGGCATGACGCAGATCGGACGGCTTTCCGGCGGTGAGAAAGCACGCCTGCAGATTGCTGGTCTCATCCTGGGCGGCGCGAACTTCCTCGTGCTGGACGAACCGACGAACAATCTCGACCTCCAGGCGATCGAGGCGCTGGAAACCGCGCTCAGCGACTTTCCAGGAACCATCCTGTCGGTCTCGCGACCATACTTTCTCGAACGCATCTGCACACGAACGCTCGAGTTGCGGGATGGCATCACAGACTACCCGAGCAACGCTTCGCCTGGTATGACGAGCACCGGAACGGTGTGGTTTTGACGACCGCAGCCGCGGTTCGATAGCTATTCAGAAGCGACCGCTCGCTGGCGGTACGCCTCCCGCGATCGGCGAATTTGATCCAGGTGGTCGTGCGCGTGGTCGGCGTAATACTCCAGCCAGCCGATCACGGTGAACGGTCCAGGGAACTCCGAGTGGGTCCCGAATCGCTCCCAGTCGCTCTCCTGAAACTCGGCAAGAGTCGGCAGTCGACATGCGGGCGCCCGCGAGCGCCAGAAGCAGACGATCCGGCGCCCGTAGTAAAGCCTGCGGGCGAATTCCTCCTGATCGTACCCAACGATCAGCGGCTCCTTTTCGGCAATCAGCCGGCGGATGCGGATAGCCGACGTCATCTCGCTGTCGCAGGTGATGCACGACTTCACGCGGGGTCCATTCCCCGTCGGCGATGCGGAAATCCGAGCTCGTCCTCGGTGATTCCGGCAAGCGCGCGGTCGACCTCGGCAGGGCCCTCCCGGTAGCGGTCGATCAATTGATTACGTAGCACCAATCCATGTGCTCCTGTCTTGCGTGTGTTCCCGCTTCGAATTTTCATAGTTGAGTAGTTTCCATGCGAACCCCATGATGGAGACAAAGGATGTCGTTCGCATCACTTGTCCAGTGCTTCGTGGCTCGACGTGGGAGAGCATACGTGACGTGTCGCCTGACGGCACGGTTGCGTGAGCCGTGTCAGCACGTACGGGGTACGTGGAAAGGAGGGATGTCAATCTCGTACGGCCGAAAACGGAGCGTATTCGATACCCGTGTAGGCCGATTCAGTGGACCTTGGAGGTGTCCGCTCGTAGTGGCATCGGGGACGGTCGATCCGGTGTGTGGTCTTCCCAGTCTTCCCGAATTCGGGCCAGCGGACGTGAACAACCGTACCGAACGGGCGTTGCGGAAACATGTGCAAACGTGTGGAAATCCAGCGTAGGTGGTTGATTTCTCACGAAAGAGGAATAAAGATGATTGGAGCTACCTAACAAACTGGACGTTCTCCCCAGACCCAATTGCGTGCTTATTTCGGAGGATGGACATCATGTCATCGGCACATCGACTTCTTGCGCGGTCTGTCGTGCTCATACTTTTCTTTGGCATGCTCCCCGCGCTTCAATCGACGCAGGTGGTTGCGCAGGACACCGGTTCCTATACCGCTGTCAAGTATGACTGCCCTCGGAGTTACGACCCGGGCAGCGGAGATGCCAACGCGGCATTCAGCAACTGTACGACTCCGAGGTGGAGTCTCCTTTCCTACAGTCTGGTGACGGCTCGTACGGGGGAGGAACGCAGCAGACCAATGGCAGTGGTTCCGTTTCCTGGAACGGCATCCCCCTGGGTGTTGGCTATGCTGTCTCGGAAACGGTTCCCCAGGGCTATGGAACCCCCCTGGGTTTATTGCGAAGTCTCCGGTGATCCCAACAACCCCGGTGACGTGCAACGCAGCTACTTTGCCGCCAACGGCGGCAACATAGATGTTGGCTATACCGCCCCTCAGCTAACCTCCTACACCCAAACCACATGCTACTGGTTCAATTCTCCTCCGGCCCAAGACGGCCAAACCCAGCAGTATCAGGGTGGCGGCACGGCCAATCATCAAGATCCAGAAGTTCCTCTGCGATGACACGAGCTACGACTACGATTCGTTCACGGTCTTCAGAAGCTATTTCGACAACTGCCCAGATTTCCACAACGGTGTGAAGTTCTCCGTCAACGGAGGAACGCAGACTGCCACTGGCAATGGCAATGGGACGGTCAAGATTCGGATCATTGGCCGCTGGACCAGGTCGATATCCTTACATGAGGTGAGCGGTTATCAATGAGCGGTGTACTGCGTCGAAGGTTCCCCAATGGCAGTACCGAGGCAAACATCGACGAATCGAACAAGCAGCAGCTCGCCGACGAAGGCAACGGCACGCATCATCGCCTTTCGCCACCATGGTGGATGGCTGGCACACCTGCTAAATGCTACTGGTTCGACTACGTCGAAGCACACCCAACGTCCACATCTACAAGTACTACCCGATCAAGTTTCGACTGGCAGAGCGGCGGGTACGACTATCTCCTTTCCGGCTGCACCACTCCGCAGTCCGAGAGTCTGCGCGAGGTTCACAGCAATGACCATTTCCCAGGGCAGTCACCGATAGCAGTGGGCATGCGTGGTGGTCCGATGTGCCATCAGGCAACCTGGGGATGGTCGAACAACCCCAAGCGAGTCATCAGGTTGGCGCAGCATCTTCTGCGGCGTCGCGGCGCAAACGACGCCACCCTGCCTGGCTCATGGCAGGGTACAGCTATTCCGATGGCTGGTACGTCGACCTGCCGGACAGGCAGTATCTGCATGCTACATCTTCGACGTTCCGTCTGACTACAGAGACAGATGCCGCACCTCTACAAGTTCTACCCGTCCAAGTTACGACTGGCAGAGCGGCGGGTACGACTACCTGCTCTCCGGGTGCACGACTCCGCATGAGGGCGTCTATTTCAGAGTCACAATGCAGACTACTCCGAAGGGCAGACCACGGATAGCGGAGGGACGGCCGCCTGGTCCAACGTGCCAGGAGGCACGCTCGACATCGTCGAGCAAACGCCTTCGGGCTACACCGTGGGACGAGTCTTCTGCGGTTATTCGTCCGATGGAAGCACGCTGCCCAGCTCGTGGGACGAATACAGCTACAACCAGGGGATCCAGGTCGATCTGCAGAGCGGCCAGTATCTCTCTGCGTCTACTTCAACATCCCCTCAGTACGGCACCGTCTACACCTGTGCAAGTACTACTGCGATCCGAGTTCGACTGTAGAGCGGTGGGTACGACTATCTCGCTCTCACTCCGGGTGCGCGAATCCGCAACCTGGCGTCCCGTTCCAGGTAGCATCGGGTAGCTATTCTGGGACCAATCAACCGATAGCTCCGGAGCCGCCTGGACCGGGGTTCCATCCGGAGATCTCGGGTTCTTCGAAGAGCCGCCAGACGGGTACACGGTCCGGCCCGCTTCTTCTGCGGCTACTCCGACACGCAGGGAACGCCACCATCCTCGTGGGACGAGTACAGCTACTCGGGCGGCTGGAGCGTTCCGTACGATTCCGGCCAATACCTGTACTGCTACGTCTTCGGCGTTGCCGTACTACAGGGCACCGTTTATCTCTACAAGTACTATTGCGAACCCGGTTTCGACTGGCAGAGCAATGGCTACGACTACCTGCTCTCGGAATGCGCGACCCCGCAGCAGGATGTCGCTATCGAGCTCTACAGCGGAAGCTATGTCGACTGGCGCCCTACAGACACGTCCGGGGCCATCACCTGGACCGATGTTCCGTGGGAGCGTCTGTCGTTCTGGGAAGACGTTCCGGATGGCTATCAGGTCGGCCGTATCTTCTGCGGCTACTCCGACACAGTTGGTGTGCCGCCGACATCGTGGGACGAGTACGGCTACTCGGATGGCTGGAACGTGCCGACCCCGCCGGGCAAGTACCTGTACTGCTACGTCTTCGACGTGCCGTACAACTACGGAACCGTCTACTTCTACAAGTACTACTGCGATCCAGACTTCGACGCTGGCAGAGCAACGGGTACGACTATCTGCTCTCGAGCTGCACGACCCCGCATGAGGGCGTCTACTTCGAGACGTACAGCGGCAGCTACACCCAGGGACAGACGACCGATAGCAGCGGCATGAGCCACCTGGACCGATGTTCCGTGGGGCGATCTGTCGTTCTGGAAAGACGTTCCGGATGGCTATCAGGTCGGCCGTATCTTCTGCGGCTATTCCGACACGGACGGGACACTACCCACGTCATGGGACGAGTACAGCTACTCGGATGGCTGGAACGTGCCGACCCCGCCGGGCAGAGGTACCTGTACTGCGCTACATCTTCGACGTGCCGTACGACTATGGCACGGTGTACATCTACAAGTACTACTGCGAGCCTGGCTACGAATGGTCGAGCAGCAGCTACGACGATTTGTACGCCGAATGCACCTCATGGCAGCCGGATGTCTACTTCGAGATCCACAACGGCGGCTATTCGCAGGGACAAACCACTGACAGCTCAGGAGCCGCCACCTGGGAGGATGTTCCTGGCGGAAGTCTCGAAATCGTCGAGACGGCGCCTGATGGCTACAAGGTTGGCAAGGTTTTCTGCGGCGTCACCGCCCAGAACAGTGGCACGCTGCCATCGAGCTGGACCGAATGCCCTATTCGGACAGCTGGCATGTCGACATGCCCGAAGGCGAGTACGTCCACTGCTTTGTCTTCGACGTGCCGTACGACTACGGGAAGATCTACTTCTACAAGTACTATTGCGCTCCCAATTCGATTGGGAAAGCAATGGGTACGACACTATCTGCTCTCGAACTGCACCACCCCGCACGAGAACGTCTATTTCGAGACGTACAGCGGCAGCTACACCAGGGGCAGACAACCGATAGCAGCGGCATGGCAACCTGGACCGATGTCCCGTGGGGTCACTCTCGTTCTACGAGGAGGTACCAGACGGGTATCCAGGTCGGCCGCATCTTCTGCGGCTACTCCGACACCGACGGGGACACTACCCACGTCATGGGACGAGTACAGCTACTCCGGATGGCTGGGACGTGCCCACGCCACCAGGGAAGTACCTCTACTGCTACGCATCTTCGACGTGCCGTATGAGTACGGAACGGTCTATTTCTACAAGTACTACTGCGCTCCCGAGTTCGATTGGGAGAATGGCGGGTACGACTATCTGCTCTCCGGCTGCACGACTCCGCACGAGAACGTCTACTTCGAGACGTACAGCGGCAGCTACGCAGGGCAGACGACCGACACTTCCGGCGCGGCAACGTGGACCAGTGTTCCGTGGGGCGACCTGTCGTTCTGGGAGGATGTCCCGGATGTGGCTATCAGTCCGGCCGCATCTTCTGCGGCTATTCCGACACGGATGGTGTGCCGCCGACGTCATGGGATGAGAATGCAGCTACGCCGACGGTTGGGATGTGCCAAGCCGCCAGGCAAGTACCTGTACTGCTACATCTTCGATGTGCCGACCGCGACTATGGCACGATCTACATCTACAAGTACTACTGCGAAGCCGGACTTCGACTGGCAGGGTGGCGGGTAGCGACTACCTGTATGCCGAGTGCACCTCGCCGCACGAGAACATCACACCGAAGTCACAACAGCGACATATTGCAGGATGTAAGACCACCGACTGACTCAGGCGTGACTGGCGGATGGTGCCGCTGAGCGATCTGCGATAAGTGGGATATTTCTGACGGCTATCTTTGATCCAGTCAGGGCCTGCGGCACTCGAATCAGGCGCATGTTCTCCCACCTCATGGGGATGAGTACGACTACTTCAACGGGTACAACGTCTCGATCGAGGAGGGCGAGTACCTCTACTGCTACATCTTCGATGTGCCGTACGACTACGGGACGGTGTACATCTACAAGTACTACTGCGAACCAGGTTTCGACTGGTATGACGGTAGCTACGACTACCCGTACTCCGAATGCACGTCGTGGCAGCCGGACGTCTACTGAGATCCAATCGGGCGGCTATTCCAGCGGGAAGACGACCGGACAGCTCTGGAGCCGCGTCCTGGGAGGATGTCCCGGCAGGATCGCTCACGATGAGCAGCCGCCTGACGGATATCAGGTCGGCAAGATCTTCTGCGGCGTGGTTCAGAACGCGGAACGCTCCCGAGCTCTGGGACGAGTACGACTACACCGATGGCTGGCATGTCGATCTGCCGGAAGGCCAGCATCTCCATTGCTTCGTCTTCGATGTGCCGACCGGAGTATGGTTGGGTAACGATCTGGAAGTACACTGCCCGCAGGACTTTCGACTACGGATCGTCCGATCTGTCGTACTACGAGTCGAGCTGCACTGAGCGCCCGGAGGGCGTGGAATTCGACCTCTACAACCAGCCGTATGGTTGAGGAATCGCAGTCGACCGATGCAAGCGGAGAAGCGAGCTGGAGCGACGTGCCTTCCGGAGGTGGATCTCTACTTCTGGGAGGTTCCCAACGGGTATTACCCCGATTGCCGTCTACTGTGGTTTCTCGTCCGATGGCTCCGAACCCAGCACCTGGGACGAGTACTTCCTGGATAGCGACGGCGAAGAGCGGACCTGGCTCGAACCTGAACCAGTATCTCTACTGCAAGTGGTTCAACAAGCCGCACGACTACCCGCAGGTCTGATCTACAAGTACAACTGCGATCAGACCGCGCACTGGAACTGGTCTTACCACCAGCTTCTGGCGCAATGCACCACGCCGGGTCCAGGCGTCGAATACGGCTGGGGTCCGCAAGGCGAATCGCCGTCGTCGTCCACCATGGACGATCAGGGCAAGGGTTTCTATGAGGATCTCCAACCGGCGTCTGGTATTGGACGGAAACCTACCCGAGTTGTACAGGGTTCCGGCGCAGTGGTCTACTGCCAATGGGTTGGCCCCTATCTTTGGTGATCACCAGAAGGCTTGACCGACGGCTCCACCCTCTGGCTGGAGGTCGACTGGGGCCAGGTCATTACCTGCTACTGGTTCGACTTCTGACTGGTTAGTGAACCGCTGAGCTCGGGTGGATCGAGCGATCCGGCGGCTCGGGTTCGTCTGGCGGTTCAGGTACGTCCGGTGGAACGTCTGGCGGCGGGACTGCTGGCAGGCGTGAAACGTCTGGTGGCGGAACTGCGGGCGTGGAACGGTCTGAAGGCGGTGGAGCCGGTGGTGGAGCTGCTGGTGGCGGGACCGGTGGTCCTCCGCCGCTGAGAGATCCATTGCTCCGCAACTGGTATCCGGGCCGGCGAACAAGCTGATGGCGGAACGACTTCGCAGCAGGGAAGCCCGAACGCTCCAGTCATGGCTGGATCATCACACACCTGCCCTGAAGATTCTGACTTCAGCTACAGGGATGCCGATATGAGCAGGATTGCAACGATTTGACCGGTGAGATCGATGTTTCTGACCGACCTCTCCACCGCGGATGCGGATCCGTCGATCAGACCACCCGGCGACGATGGCAAGGCGACCTGACCAACCTGAAGGCAGGACCGTACCTGATCGTCGAATCGTCGGATGACACGTACTTGGCGCCCATTCCGGACGCAAGAGCGACAAGCGGCAGTTCCAGCTTCAGTACCCGTTCACACCGTTCTCCTCTATGCAGGACCGAACGGCGAGATCGGCATCACGTTGATTGCGGGCGAGAAGCTGAATGCGCCTTGGTATGACGTTCGGCGCCGGTCGAGGTAACGGCTCTGGAAGCTGAATGCCCGTCCTCACCGGTCATCGTCGCGCAGTACTTGGCCGGAGCTGGTGTGAATTTCAATCTGACGCCGGCCAGGTGCTGGCGCGATCATCCAAATGACGACTGATGCCAACGGTTCAGCAACTGGCTCGGGAGTGGGGCCTACACCTGGCCGAGCAAGGGGGAACCCCTGCCTGATCGATTCAGAATCGCTCGACCAGCAAGGGCACGTCGTACTCGAGCCGGGAGATCCGACGGAAATCAGGGTCTACAACTGTGTGGAGGTGGCGGAAGCTGATTCATGTGGAAACGCCACGCCCGGCAACGGAGCGGCGTTTTCCATGCAATTCACGTTTTGACCGCCGTGGCCGAGCGTTGGCTGAGAATCGGCGCATCCCTCTTATAAGAGTTCCAGTTCGACCCGCACCATCCTGTCGGTGATGTGAATGTCCACCTGTTTCAGGGGCACATCTCCCTGGCTGACGAACTTGTGCGGCGTATTCGCTGGCACGACGGCCATTGATGTCGCCAGCCCGCACCACCTGCTGCTCGTCCCCATGCGTCATCAATGCCTCACCTTCGAAGCGTGATAAAGACTGGGATGGGTGTGCAAACCTGGTCCGGTGCCTGGTTGCAGGTAGTGGATGATGAAGAACGATGCATCCAACCTCCGTGCTGATATCCCTCGAAGCGGAAACGAGCGTGGATCTCCCTCGAGCAAGATGTCGAAAATCGATCGTGTCAGGTATTGGCATGCTCCAGTCGAATGGTGGCGAATCGTCACGACAGTGAAACGCGTTCGGCGCGGAGATGATAGACAGTTTCGATGCTGCTCGGCGAGCCGCAAGGGAAGGATGAACGATGCTGCCTCGGTGGATGAACGGAATGGCCATCGTTGCCATTGTTCGCGGGCTGGCACCGGCGAGGACAGAGGCGCGGATGCTGTTTGGGAACCGAGTGCCGGGGCGATACGGCAGATCCAGCTCAGCGAACCGTTGCAGGGCGATCCGCTCGCGGTGCAGGTCTACGATCTGGACGGTTTCGAGACGAGCGCGGGCGGCCTTGCACGCGAGGAATTCGCGTGTTGTGCTACATGAGCATGGGGACGTGGGAAGATTGGCGCCCTGACGCCGGCGCCTATCCCGCGGGAAGTGCTCGGCAATGCCTGGGACGAATGGCCGCGAACGTTTCGTGGAGTTCGCCGCATCGATCTGGCTGGCTCCGATTCTCTCATTGCGGCTCGATCTCTGCGCGGAGAAAGGATTCGATGCGGTCGAGCCGACAACATCGATACCATGGCAACGACGCCGAGGTCACCGGGTTTCCCTTGACCGAGCAGGACCAGCTTGCATTCAATCGCTGGTTGGCCGATGCGGCCCATGCGCGTGGTCTTGGCAAGATCGGCTGAAGAAGTCCTGAATCACTGACCGGTTGGTCGGAAGCTATGACTTTGCCGTGACCGAGGATTGTCTGGCCGACGACGGCGCGATGAGGTCATTCCCCTACTGGAGGCAGGCAAGCCGGTTCTTGCCATCGAGTACACCGATCGCCTGGCGGCCGACGAATTCTGGCGGCCTGCATGCGATCACGCAACCCTACTCTGTTCATCCTCAGCATCGCGAACCTCGATGCCTGGCGCCTCGACTGCGGGTAGCGGTACGACGTCAGGTTGTTCGCTATCTGTTTCGGGTCGTGCAGACAACGGCGGTTCCGGTGATCGTGGCACAATCCAATCAGCAACTTGGCAATAAATGGCAAAGGAGCAGAGCTGGGCAATGACTGCAACACAAACCTGGAACACCACCGAGCTGGTTGCGATTGGGGCGCGTACCTGCTGCACCCGTTTCCAACCTCAAGGACATGCGAGAGCATGGGCCGCTGATTCTCGCCCAGGGTGAGGGTGTCTATCTCTGGGACACGGATGGCAAGCAATACATCGACGCCTTCGCCGGCCTGTGGAATGTCAACGTCGGGCACGGGCGCAAGGTGCTGGCCGATGTTGCCGCGGAACAGATCATGACGGCCGATTTCGTGCCCAATTTCTTTGGTTCGGCTTCGCCGCCGTCGATCGAGCTGGCCGCGAAGCTGGCCGAGATCTTCCTGGCATCTGAATCACTTCCAGTTCACCTCTGGCGGCGCGGAATCGAACGAACGTTTCCGCTCAAGATCGCCCGCTACTACTGGTGGTCACGGGGCGCTTCGAGAAGACCAAGATCATCGCTCGCCGGTACTATCACGGATCGCCATGGGCGCGCGCTTGCGGCCACCGGTATCCCGACGTATCACGAAGGCTTTGGGCCCGATGGTGCCCGGTTACGTGCATGTCAGCCCGCCCTACGCGTATCGGCTGGCGAAGGACTCTCGGAGGAGTTCGTCGCCAAGCTGGTCAAGGAGCTGAAGACATGATCGCCGCCGAAGGGGCGGACACGATCGCGGCCATGATTGCCGAGCCTGTGCAAGGCGCCGGCGGTGACGGTTCCGCCAGACGGCTATTGGCCGGCGGTTCGAAAGACCCTCGACAAGCACGGCATTCTGCTCATCGCCGATGAGGTCATCAACGGGTTCGGCCGGACGGCGATGTTTGGCCAGGAGACGTTCGGGCTCGTAGGCTATTGCCTCGTTCGCCAAGGGCATCACCTCGGGCTACATCCTGAGGGTCGGCGGTTTCGACGAGATCTTCGACACCATGTCCAGCGGATCGCATGTTCATGCATGGATTCACGTACTTCCGGACACCCGCTGCGTGCAGTCGCGCTGCGCAACATCCAGATCCTCGAAGAGGCGAAGATCTCGCCACTAGCCGCCAAGGTCGGTAGCGACGCGTTGCGCGCCGAACTGCATCGGTTGCTCGACGACCACGCGCATGTTGGCGATATTCGTGGTATTGGCCAGATGACGCTGGTCGAAATGGTCGTCGAGAACAAGGAGACCAAAGCCAAGTACGACCTGGCGCTGAAGATGGGCGACAAGCTGACGCTTTGAAACGCGCAAGAACGGGATCGTGCGTTGCACCAATGACGGTCGCCGCGCCGCCGCTGACCCTGTCGACGAGGCAGGCGAAGACCGTCGCAGAGGCGGTTGCTGCGTCGATCGAGACGATCCTGGTCTAGCGGGAACGTCACCCGAAGTCGGAGGAAGGACGCTGGTGTACGCCGCCAGCGTCCATTTTTCTCAGGTTTCGTTGTCACTCTGGCAAATCTGATCGGGTCGCTTTGAGTCGTCGATGGCTGCGACGCTAACGCAACGATTTCGATGCGAATGTTCGCAATAATTGGGTCGATCGGCAGGTTTTGCGCCGGAGTTTCGCGAACCGTCTGGATTGACTGAAAGTCCGCCTCGCTTTGGACGGCGAAAGGGATTCTCAGGCGTACGGTTGCGTACGCCGCCAACGAACGGTAGTCTGTTGCCAGACATACCAGCCCGCTCGCGCGACTCGCACCGCGCGGTATGCTGTTCCGCTCATTGCAGTGACGGAAACGGCTAAATCGAAGAGGGGAAGCCCGATGCTCCGCTCCCTGCTCTGGGCCAGTCGTTGGCTCACGACCACTGGTGCTCTGCCTGGTTTCCAGCGCCATCAACAAACTGCACGCGAGAGCGGCCACTGACCTGGAGTTGGGCGCAGATGCCGAAGTGGCCGAAGTGCGGCACGTCAACCTGCGGGATTCTCCGTCCTTTACCCCAATGTGCCGACCAGCGCCAGAGGGCTGGCTCGTGAACGTGCTCGACGGGCCGTTCACCGACGACCTGGATGGCACCGTCTGGTATCAGGTCGTGGCGCGGGGGCAGACCGGATACATGCTGTCCGACTATCTGCGCACCCTGATGTTGTCGCCCCGCTGCGGCGGCGACTACGACCGCCGCCAATGTCAATCTGCGTTCTGGGCTGGGGCACGAGCTATGGCGTATTGCTTGTCATTCCCAATGGCGCCACTGTCAATACCACCGGTTCGGTTCAGAATGCTTTGGCGCAGCTGACCTACAACGGCGTCACCGGCTGTAATGGCGAGCCAATACATCTCCACTGGCAGCGGCAGCACAACCGCCACAGTGATCGACGGCGCTCAACCTCCGCTCCGGCCCTGGAACGAACTATTCGTCGACCGTCACATGGGCGGGGCTACGGCACCATTACCGGTTCGCTGACCAACGGCTCCTATCCGGTTCGCTATGGCACGTATACCGGCTACGCGTACGCGGCTTCCATAGATCGGCTCCAATCCGACCCCGGTTCCGACGACACCCCTCGGGTCAGACGGCAACGGTGATCGACGGAGCCCTCAATCTCCGATCAGGTCCAGGGACTGGTTACCGGTCATCCTGGTGATGCCCGGCGGATCGACGGTCACGATCACCGGCGCGCTGCAGAACGGCTTCTACCCGGTTCGCTACGGGTCGACCGCAATGGCTGTGCCTGCGACGAGTTTTCCGCAACCGGTGGCACGCCGCCGTCGCCATCGCCCGGCGATCGACACGCCACCGGGATCGATGGGTCGCTCGACCTGCGCTCAGGCCCACGGCACGAACTACTCCATCCTGACGGTCGCGCCGGACGGCGCCACGGTGAGCATCACCGGCAGCCTGGTGAACGGTTTCTACCCGGTTCGCTACAACGGCATCAATGGTTACGCCTCGGCGACCACCTGGGCGCCTGCCCGCAACCGACCGACCCCGGTCCTGAACACACCGACCCAACAGCCGACCGAGCCTGCTCGACGACTCACAATGTCAACTTGCGTTCCGTCCTGGTATGAACTACAAAGCGTCATCCAGTCAAAGGAGGGTTTCGCTTGTCACCGTCACCGGCAGTGCAATCAATAACTACTATCCGGTGACCTATTCCGGCGTGGCTGGGTACATCTCGGCAGACTACCTGACCTTCGATGAGCCCACGACGCCGGGTACCCCCGGTGGACTGCTGATCTGGCCGGTTTCCGGCGTAGCTGATCGATCATCCAGGGATACAACGGGGCACGCACAACGGTCAGACCTACATGTACTCTTCGACCCGCAGCGCACCCTGATGGAGAGGCAGGCAACGATCGGTCAGCCGGCCTGGCGCCCCGGCCTCCGGCACCGTGCTCTGGACCAGCGGTTAGGTCTCCTGATCGGTATGGGGAATGGCTACGGCATCGCCCTCTTCCATATCACCCTGAGTACGATCACGTCGGGGACGGTCGTCACGTGCAGGGGGCAGCAGGTCGGCACCGACTGGTCCGGGCGGTAACCGGCCACCAGGTCACGCCGCATGTCGATATGACCCTCTGGGAACTTCCGAACGGCGGTGGCACCGCGCATCTCCACCCCATACACCGGTCAGTTCGCAACTTCCGGGCGAGAGTTCCCACCGGGCGCGCTCGAATTAACACCTGCACGGCTTAACCGTAACGAGCCGATGTCAGTCGTCAGTTTCCAGTCGTGAGAACGAGGCGGTCCAGCTGCCGCTCCTCGCGGTTTCCTTCGTTTCCGGCCCAATGTCCCGTTTCTGACGACCATCGACTGACGTCTGAATGCTGAACCCCCGGCTGGACATCGAACGACGTCTCGGTCATTCTGCCGAGAGTGATGTAGCGAGGATCGAGAAGGAAAGAGGTTGCAATGGCTCGACATCCATGGCTGCCAAAGCTGCAAAGACGACGGGGTCCATGGTATGCAAGTGGTGGTGCCTGCACGGAGGGATGCGTTGCTGCATGATGGACGTTGCCCGGCAAAATGGAAGCGTTGTCTGATTTCCGTTTTTCATCATGATCACCCCGCGCTGCATGCCGGATCCGTACATTGCGCCTTGCGGCGCGGCCGCGGTAACTGAACGGCTCTATCCGGGCAGCTCGTGATGGCCGCCACCCATCGCCATCCCGCGTTCGTTGCCCGCATGCAGGCCGACCTGGATTGGGCCATGGGCGCTTTGATCCTCGGCGTGGGGTCTGGCTGGTTCCAGGCCGAGTACGCCATGATGAACCTCGACTTTCCCGGAATCGGTCGTCGCCAGAAAGACCTGGATGAGCTGATCGAGGTCGTCGATGGGCTGTGGCTGGGCGCTCCGTACACGCATCATGGCGAGACGTTCGATATCGACGGCATGCAGATCACCCGCGCGACGGCCGCCTGTGCTGGTTGGCGGCAGCGGAAAGAAAGGCACGTTGCGTCAGGTTGCTACCTGGGGCGATGCCTGCAATGTCAACGAGGCGGCGAAGGACGCCGGCGCAACGATGCCGAGCGGTTCGCCCAGGCAGGAAACGCCGCAGCGCTCGACGGGCATCTCGACGATCTGGGACGCCCGCGCAACGAGGTGCTGAAATCGCACTTCACGTCCATGCTGTGCTTGCGCCCACACAGGTGAAGCCGATGCGCGCCGATGCCATCGATACGTCGAAATCGACCTCTGCCGGCGCACGCAGCAATGGGCGCTCATTTCTGGCGTCGGCTTCGGTCGACCGCGCCGTTGCCTACTATCAGGGGCTGCGGAACGCCGGCGCGCAGTACTTCGTCGTCCAGGTCGAGCAAGACGACACCGAAACCATGTTCCTCCTCGCCAACGCGGTCATGCCAAACGTAAGTTAGGAACCACCCAACAGTCAGCAAGAACGAATCGACCACTGTTGCTCGGCTGGCTCGGAACCGTACAATTTGCCAGTTGCCAGTTGCCAGTTGCCAGTTGCCAGTTGCCAGCCGCTGGTTGCCAGTTACCCGTTGCAAAAATCGAGCGGCCGCAATTGCAACCGCTCGTCATGCATTCGATACCCTGGCCATGTCGACTACTCGTACGACACGTCTGGCCAGCTTTCTTCGACCGATCTTGCCCGGTCCAGCAGGGGCGTGATCCCCAAAAGAATTGCAATCAGCATCAACACCAGTATCAGTTCCATTATCTCCGTCCTCTCACGCTACCGGCGGTTTAGCCGCGGGCCTCGGTCATGCGTCGCTGTGCGAACCCTGCGCGAACCGCATCGGACAGGAAACGCCGTTGCCTTGATGCCACCGAACCAGCCCAGTTCGCTGATCTGGCCGGTTGCTCCCGAGCCATCATGCGGTGATGATGGCATCATCTTGCGCTCCCCGCTCGAGACCGATCTCCCGCGCCACCATCGACGCCCGCAACATCGTGACCACCATTTTCTGTTTCTTCCTATCTCCTTTGCGCCGGTTTCAAATACCGGCGCTCACCTTAGGTTTGGAGTTGGGACCCGGCGTCTCGCGTCACCTAGTGGATTCAGCTCCGGCCTGCCTTATCTGCCGCCCTGTTTCCGTGCGAGCCCCGTGTCCTGCTCACACCACCATCATCCGCCATTTCCAGCGTGATGACATCGGCAGAATTGCGGATTCCTTGCGTAGATCCGTATGTACGACCTACGTAGATTGGCGTGAGAGCCCACGCAGAATGGTGTAGGTACTGCTTCTGGCGCTATCGCTCCCGATACCAGAACGACCCCGCAGAATCGGGACGAACCCCAATCGTTCGTAGACGGAGCGGCCTTCGTCGCTGGAGAACAGCACCGCGGGCCATCCCAGCTCTGGCCGCGCCGCTGGGTGACGGTCAGCCCGAGCCTCCTTGCGCCGTGCCTGGGGCAGCGCGTCGCTGATCACATCGACCAACCCCTCATTGGCCATACGCTCCCGGCCTCCCGGCCACTGCCTGCCGTCGAGGTAGCCAAGCCAGGCCCGGAAAACGGGAGTCATCGATGATCTCTGGGGAAAGAGCGAACGGTCCGGCATCCTGCGCATGTCGTCCATGTCGAAACCTTCGATCATGACGCGCTCGAACTGGATCAATTGCTCGATCGACGAAACCTGGTTCCATCGAAGATGCCCGGTGTCGATCAATAAAGGGGCTCCGCAGCTGTGGGCGGGGATGGCTAGGAAAGCGTCCAACCGGACTCAGGTCAGCCGTCGGCAGCGGGGAATAGACCACGGCATAGCCAGTCGCCCCGGCGTGCCAAAGACCGCTGCTTCCAGCTCATCCATGGTCTTGGCAAGCTCCGGTGCCGAAGAGCGGTTTCCGCAACAGCGCAAGATTCACGAACGGCTGGCCGGCCGGTATCGACTGCCAGAAAGGATCGGTAGCAACGATTTGGCGCCGTGTGCACCGCCGAGGAGCTGCTGAAACGCGCTTTGGAACGCAAGAACTGTCGGAGAATGGTGTCGTGCGGAAGGGGCGTCGGCTTTCCCATCCGGTGAGCGGACCCAGGAAGCACTGGTGGATTCGGACATCGAGGCGGCTCCTGTCGATGCTGCTGACGTGACGAGTTGCGCTTGCCAACATCCTAGCGTGTTCTGCTGTAATTGAGAGCGGGCGTACGGTCGAAGCGGGCCGCGCCGGAGGAATCTATGCGCATTCGTTGTTGGTTGATGACGTTGACTGTGCTTGCCGCGCTGTTGGCTGTCCCATGGGCAGGAGCACACCTACCGTTGCCGTTCTCGACCCTGCAACACCCTAAACCCGCTCACGCCTGCGGACTTGCAGCGCATCGAGGACGCCGAGCTTCGACCGTTTCCAACGATACAATCACGGGAAACATCACGTTGCCTGATGGCGAGGAGCTCTTTCTTCCTGGAACGGAAGTCGAGAAGGATCCTCGGGCGATTGCCTGCGTCAACACCGGTGAGCCGCCGAAGGCGCTGGCCGCCTACCGATACCTGGATTGCAGCGTTCTTGCTCCAATGGACTCGACGATGAGTTGATCGCCGGGTTGCAGGTCGATCGATCGCTGCAACCCGAGAACTATCTCCAGATCCAGTTCTTCGGCGCGATGCAGTTGCCCGGCGATGGCCGGGTACATCGTGGTCGTGGGCGAAGATCTGACCGGACGGCGCCAAGCCCGAGGCCACGCGCTCTTCATCACGCGTTCCGAAGTGCCGGGACGATTCCTGATCGACGAAGTGGTTCCAATCGAAGTCCAGGGGAACGCGGGCGGCCAGAACGCCGCCCACGCTCAAGGTCGATACGATTTGGCGCCGTCGGCTAGTCGAGAACCGGGCTCGTAGATACCGATACCAGCGTCCATCGGCATCGCCAGCGCCAGCTTGCCATCGCGGATCACAAAGCTGGTGACCTGGGGCGAGATTCAGGGCATACGCCGTGTCCTGGGAATCGTCGCCACAGTGCATGCGCGTGGTTGCCAGCATCATGGTGATCTGGCTGCCATCGGTGGTGTAGCTGCCGAACGCGCGTGGTTGCAATGATCTGCCCAACAACGGAGCCGTCCGGTGAAAAGCGAGGTAGTAGTCCTCCGGATTGTTCGGCGTGACGACCGTGTCATCGCTCATCTGGGTTTCAGACCACTGCCACACGACACCGGTGACCGCGGCATCGAAGGTCAGATTCGTTCCATCAGCCGTGGTCAGCACCAGCATATCGCTCGCGCCGCTCTGGCTTCCCAACTGGTGGCCTGATGTCAGCGCGCGTCGATGAATCCCGCCGCCCCGGCCACCGTCCGGGCAGGAGCATGAGCGGTGGTCCCGAGCGGGCCGAGCGCGTCACGCTGGAGCCATCCATTTCATAGCTGCCGAAGCCACCATTGCAATCCGCGCGGAAACTGAAGCCGCCGTCCGGAAGGAACTGCACCCAATATTCGCTTCCCAGCGTGATCGCATCTGCCCGGGTGTGCCGGAACTGACCGTGGGCAGGAAGTCGTTCGACTCCCACACGATCGGCGGACTCCACCGGCTGCCGCGGGCGATGCGACCGGCGATGCATCTTGCGCCATCGCGCCACCGAATGTGCTCACCGCGGCCATCAGGGCCAACCCGAGCGTTGCAACCAATCGTTTCATGCAATGAACCCCTTGTGTCACCTATCCAGTTTCGAGAGCGCGGGCATCTGCCGTGTCTCCGCGCTCATCTGATAGAACGCCAGAACGGATCGACGGTTCTCTCCAGTATGACGGGTTCGCATCCGCGCGGCAGCTTGGCTCAGAACGTTCCGCTCGTGCGGTCGCTACAATTCGCGATTGTGTTTGTTCGGACCGGACGATCTGTTCGGCTGCCCTGTTCTCGAGGCCCCATGACCAATCCGACCATTGCCATCGACCGCCTCGTTCGCGTGCGCTACGCCTCCCACCCGACCGGCTTGTCGGCGGCGTGCCTGCACCACACTCTTCAATTGCCTTCGCCAAGGTTACGCAGAGCGGCCTTTGCCTATGGAACCATGATCCTCCGTATCGAGGATACCGATCGCAACCGGCTGGTCGAGGGCGCCACCGAAGGCATTCTGGAAATCCTGCACTGGTTCGGCGCGTCGATTGGGACGAAGGCCTCGATGTCGGCGGCCCACACGGACCCTATGTACAGAGCGAGCGGTTGGCGCTCACCAGCAGGGCTACGCAGAAGATCGATTCGGGAAACGCGGTATCGGTGCTTTCCAGCACGGAGCGACTGAACAGCTGCGCGACGTGAGCAACGCGAGAGCGCTTCCGCCTGGGCACACGATCGCCATTGCCGCCACCTTTCCCAGGCGGAGATCGACGAGAACCGCCGCGGGCGCGATCTTGCTGTCCGCTTTGCCGCGCGAGCACCACCCAGGTCTACGACCTGATCCGGCGAATCGGGATCTTTCAGACCGTCAACTGGAAGACCTGGGGTGCTGCTCAAGTCCGACGGCTAATCGACCTATCACCTGGCCAACGTCATCGACGATCATGACATGGAGATCACCCACATCATGCGCGGCGAGGAGTGGATTCCGACCGCGCCCGTGCACATTCGCCTCTATGCCGCCTTTGGGTGGGACCCGCCGGCGATCGCGCACATGCCGCTGATCCTGGCGCCTGGCGGCGGCAAGCTGTCGAAACGGCATGGCTCGACCGCCATGGAGGAGTTCCGCTCCCAGGGATATCTGCCCGAAGCGCTGATGAACTACCTGGCGCTGCTCGGTTGGAGTCTCGACGGCACGACCGAGATTTTCTCGCGGGACGAACTGCTCGAGAAATGGTCGCTGGAGCGAGTCAGCCCGTCACCTGCGACGCGTTCGACTATGACAAGCTCCAAGGCTGGTTCAACCAGCAGTACATCAACCATGTTCTCGATCTGACGATCTGACCGCGCGGGTCGTTCCATTCCCTCATCGAGGCCGGGTGACCGACACCGCGCTCGATCCGGCCAGCGGCGAGTATGCCCGGTGCGCGAGGTGACCGGTTGCGCTGGCGACCGTGCTGTTGAGCGACGCGGCCAGAACTCATGTCGTTCTTCGTCAGGGATGAAACCTGACCCCTACGGACCCTGCGCTGCTGATTCCCAAGAAGACCGATGCCGCGCAGGCGCTGGCCGCGTTGCGGGATCGCTGGCGGTGTTCGACGCTGGCACGGTAACGGACGAAGCTGCCATCGAATCGTCGCTCCGCAAGGCGCGTTGGCCGACCAGCTTGGGCTCAAGGCCGGGCAGCTCTTCATGCCGATCCGCGTTGCGAAGGTCACCGGCACCGAATCGCCAGGACTGTTCGAGACATTGCGTCATCGGCGATGATCGTTGCTCGCAGGCGCGCTATCGCTGCCCTCGAAGCAAGCCAGGCCCTGGAAATGGAGGCGTTGGTGAATCGACGTGCATTCTTGCTGGCGCACTGACCGTTGGATTTGCTTCGCGCATGACTGTGGCGGTGGCGTGCTTACCGCCAGTCGCCACTCCAAGCGGATGGCGCGCATGCGGGAATGGCTGGCGGATCCCGCCTGGCTTGCCGCCCATCTCGGTGAGTCGCTGGCGAGTCATTGCGTTGCTCCACCGGACGAGTTCGAGCAGGGCACATTCCGGGCGCGGTGCAGGTCGATTGGCCTGACCTCGCATTGACCGAATCCTGCGCGAATCGACGATTGGCGCGACCAGATGGAAATGCTCGTGACGAAACTCGATCGAGCGTTCCGGACACGGTGGTCATCTACGATGGCGGAACGATCTACGCCTCGACTTTGGTGGATTCTGTATCAGTTGGGCCATGCGGACATCCGCATCCTGAACGGCGGTCTGCCTGCCTGGACGGCGTTTGGTGGAGGAAACTGGGAGACTGGCGCCACGACGCCAACTGCCGCGCCAGGCCTTACGTCGGGCAGCCAAATGACGCGGCGATTGCCACGGTCGATCAAGTGGTTGCCGCCCTCGACGACCCTGACACTGTGCTAATCGATGCTCGGAACGGACAAGTACGCCGCGGAACTGACCGGCGCGGTCCTCTTTCCCTTTACCGATGTTGTCGTGGACAAGCAACCACCTCTATGGAAACCGGCCGAGGAGTTGCGCGCCGCGTTTGCGGCGCTCGACGTTACGCCGGACAAGCGCGTAATTCCGTATTGCTCGACCGGTGTTCGCTCCGCCGCGCTGTATTTCACGCTGCGCCTCATCGGATACGAGGAGGTCGCTCTTCTTCGGGTCCTACGCCGAGTGGACCGCCGACCCGACACGTCCTGTGGAGCAAGGCGCGGGAAGCTAGCTCTCGGGACGAGGGAGCGGGAACGTCCACTGACCCAACGGGTCACTCTACCACCGCAACATCGCTATCGAGATGGTATGGCACGCTGGTGACGACCGTGCCAGGGCGGAAGAGGAGCGCGGCTTTCAAGCGCAGCGCCGTCTGATTGTCCAGGATGTGCTCCCAGAGGTGATGAGCCACAAACTCCGGCAAGACCGTGATGGTGTCTCCCGGGCGTTGCCGTTCGACTTCGTCCAGATAGCTCATGAGTGGACCGATCAGCGCACGATAGGGCGATTCGATCAAGGATGAGCGGAATATCGGTGCGATCTGTTCCCACTTCTTCTTCTGGAACTCGTCCAGTTCCTCGCTGTTGTCGCTGACATGCACCGCCGTCACGTTGTCCGAGATCGAACGGGCGTAGGCAGAGTGTTTGCCGCGCCACGCGGTTGAGCTGTGAAACTGGCACGATAACGGTGTGGTGGATGTCCAGCCGGATCAACGGAGTGGAAACGGCGAGCTCGGCCGCAGCCCGGTTGTAGTGCTTGTGGATCCCCCGCATCAGCAGAATGAGCATGGGGATGATGATGCAGATAATCGAAACCCGTGGGTGAACTTCGTGAAGACAACGATCACGGCCACGATACCGGTGACGGTTGCTCCGACCATGTTCACAGCCAGACCCATTTGCCAGCCTGGCTCCTTCTTGCGCACCCAGCGGACGCACATACCTGTTTGTGAAATCGTGAAGGAGTGAGGAAGACGCCGAGCGCATAGAGCGGAATCAACCGCTCGGTTTCGCCGCCGAAGATCGAGAGCACCAGACTCGCCATCAGGCCATACCGATGCCGGTGGTGTACGCCAGGCGGTCGCCACGATATATGTGTACTGGCGCGGATGTACGAATCGCGCGCCAGGAAGTACGCCAACCGGGAAAGTCGGAATAGGCCGTGTTTGCCAGCACCAGAACTGCCATCGGTGAACTGAAGATAGTGGTACGCGGCGTTCGTGCCTTGGCACCGAAGACCTGCCGGAGCAATCTGGGAAACGACCGTTTGCAGTTCGGTTCGGCTTTGGATCTGGGAGCTGGCACCGCGCCATATTGATGGGCCAGAAACGTGATGTGCGGCAGCTGCGATCGCCAAATGGCGATCATGACGGTCAGGGTCTTTGCGTGCGTTGACATATTCGGGTTTGCGGAAGGCGGGCGACCCTGGTCCGAGATGGCTCTACGCCAGTCAGCGCGGCGCTCCCGGAGGCGAATGCGCGCAACAGTACCAATGCGCCCACAGCGCCTTGAAGCCCAGCGCCTTCGGCTTCCGTCAGGACGGGGTCGTGTACGGGAACCCCGCCGCGGCGTTCCGCACGAACCCGATGCCGAGCATGGCAAAGATGCCCAAGAGGAAGAGATACGTAGGAATCGAGAAGATGGTGCCCGATTCGCTCAGGCCGCGCAGATTCACCGTCGTGACGAACAGGATCAGCAGGACACCAATCAGCACCTGATGCTCGTTGAGTTCGGGCAGCGCGGAGGACATGGCTGCGACTGTGGCCGCGATGCTCACGGCAACGGTGAGGACGTAGTCCGTGAGCAGTGCCGCTCCCGCCGTGAGCGATGGAAGCTCGCCCAGGTTGTCCTTCGCGACGATGCATGCGCCGCCGCCTTGTGGATATGCCTTGATCGTCTGTCGGCACGAGATGCCCACGACGATCAGCAACGCGACGATGGCCGCGCCGATGGGAAGACTCTTCGAGAGCGCCATAGCAAGCCACCGGCGACGAAAAGCACGCGCAGGATTTCTCGGTGGCGTAGGCGACGGACGAGAGCGCGTCCGACGAGGACGGCCAGTGCTGGCATTGACAGCCGCTGCGCCTCTACCGAGGCGGTCGTCATCGGCGCGCTGATCAGGACGCGCTTGATGCGACGCCAGCCGCGCACCCACCGGGCCGCGCGCTTCGGGACGCACCCTCGGTGGCGACCAGGTGCCCTGGACCTGCTCGGATCGAAATCTTCCCGTCTTCGCCGGACGACGCGCACATAACGGTCGCCGATGTGGGAGCCGAGCACCTGTTGTTTGCCGCGAAATCGCCCTGGAGGCGCGATTCTGGCTTGCGGAACGCCGGTTCTGGCCGGTACGATCCGCAGGAAGGTTCAACCCGGCTGGTTCTCGTCCGGGATTCCCTGAGGGCGACTGTCGCTTTGGTTTGTAGACGGTTAAGGGTCTCTGGGTGGCTGCTTGCCGTCCGTGGCGTCGGAACCCGCCGGTGATGAGTTGGGGAAAGTCGGATCGGCGCCCGACGGCATAGTTCGTTCCTTCGGCGCGCGGATAATGAAGCGTTCAGCTTCGGCGCCGGTGCGGAATGATAGGGGATAGCCCGGCTGGACGTGGTATGCTCGGGATGCCCTGCGCGATTTACTCCCGTTCGCGGCCCGCCACGCCCGGCCTCTGGCACTCCCGGACTGCGTTGCGAAACGATCCGCGCGCTGCGGCGTTCATACAAAGAGAGGTCGGTTTCCCGGTTGCAGCCGGGTTACTGAATGGACGGCACGCGAGCTGGCGCTAGCTCGACTTCCCCTCGACCAAACCCCCGGGAGGTTCCATATGAGGCTGGTTGCGTTCGGACAAGCGCGCATGCTTCGATTGCTCATTGTGCTGGTGGCCGTGCCGGCGACGCTGCCATCAAGCACGAACGCCCCTCCCGCGTCTGCGCAAGGCACCGCCACCATCGAAATCACCAATACCGACGCCGGTGACCGACTTCCTGCGCCCTTCACCTGTTTCCAGGTCACGGCAAGTGACAGCGGCGTGATCTACGGCCCTTTGAAACCGACCTGAACGGCTATGTCGCCTTTTCCGTTGACGTCGACCCGCAAGGCAGCAGCTTCACGGTGATCGAAGAAACTCCGCCTGCCTGCGCCACCGTCCCTGAACCGCAAACTACCGATCCACTTGGCTGGCGAGACGGTCTCGCTCTCCTTCAGCACGCAGGACAATCCAGATCAGGGCTCGGGGCCATTGCGCTCTACGCCATGTCCTGCCCCGACGGATTCACTGGCCCGGCTGATGACTACGGTCCCTGGCGGACGGCTGTAATCTCTGGCGTCGATGACGGCACTGGTTTCACGATCACCTCGATCGCTACTGGCCAATCGTGGAATCCTGTCGCCAGCATATGGCATCCTTGACGCGCCCCGGTGGTCGGGTTGCGCTACTGGGGATCACACCATTCAACAAGACGACAACGCCGCATCGTCGGTGTTCTGCCCGTGTACGACACCGCCAACTACCCGACCAGCCCGGAACCGTCGTCGGTCGTTCCAATAACACTGTCGAATGGCGTCGGGACGATTTCGCTCAACGGAAACCGCGTTTCAGGTGATTTCTTCACCGCGCCGGGCGGCCCTGTCCAAGCGGAGCCGACTATGGAAGCGGTGGAACCCGTACACTTCGACCCTGGATATCCATTGCCGAGTGTCCCGCCGGGTATGTGCCGGCTTCGAGACGATCTATGACGATTGCCATGGCAATGGCGTGGTGGGCATCCGGTCCAGCTCAGCTCGACCAACGGATTCAGCGGCACGATTGCAACGTCGCTGCCGGTCTTGCCAGACCAGGCGTCGCCAGCTTCACCAGCTTGGCGAACGGGGCCTACACTGTCGGCGCTAGTCTTGCCGATCGCCCATCGATCAGCGCCTATTGCTCCGACGATGCTTTCGTCGAGGTTCCTTCCGCGTTCGATGACGCGACCGGCACGCTGGCGCTCGATCTGACTGGCGGCTGTGTGGTGACGTGCGATTGGTACGTCACGCCGATTCCCGTAGAGCCGGCGTACTCGACGACGCTTCCATCGAAGTCCACACGCTCTTCTGCCTGCCCGGTTCCAATCTCGACGCGCTTCCATGACACCTGCCACGGTGACGGGATCGGAGGATCGCGGTGCAGATCCGGTCCGAAGGCGGTCTTGCCGGCGAAGGGCAACAGTGGTGCCCCAGGTTCCTGGCCCCGGGGTGATCGATTTTTCAGACCTGGCCGCGGGGAAGCTGGCCTGATCGTGGAGGCGTTCTATTCGCCGGTGGCCGATCTGTCGAGCGCTGCGGTGGTGGCTCCGGTTGCTCGATGGCCGGATTCTGGATGAACCCGCCCGGTGAGTTTGCAAGACAACGTCATTGCCTACGTCGAGCTTGCCGCGGGATGGGCATCGTCTGCGATTGGTACGTCGTTCCACAACCGATGCGTCCACCACGTTGCAGGTCACCAGCTACCAGTGCGCGTTCAACATGGTCGCGGACGAAACGGACTCCGAGAAACGCGTTCCTGAACGCCTGCGTGCCCAGCACCGGACGACACAATTATCGCCTGACGCTTACCGGCGTGGAGAGCGTGACCCCACGACAGGATCTACCGGGGTTGGGACTGTGCTCTTCGAGTCGTTGCCGAGCAATACCTACGGTCTCGTCTCCAGCATTCCGGACACTTCAACGATGCCTACGTCTTTTGCGGTGTCGAAGGTGGCGAGCTGTTCTACGCCGGTCACAACAGCGTGCAGCTTGCCATCGATGCGAATCAGCTCCTCGTACCTCTGTCAGTGGTTCAACGTTCTCTACAATGCCAGTGGGTATTCGACACCTCACGGTGACGAACTACCTTTGCCCCCGGAACGACAACCAACTACACCGCTCGTTGCGGCAACGCTCCCTTGGCGGGGCGACCGTGCTGGTCGATCGCAACGGTTGGGACGAACTGGATGCGTTGACCGATGCGCAGGGATTCGCGTTCGAAGGGCTGATTCCGGGAACCTACACGATCACCACCCTTCCTCCTCCGGGACCAATGTGGCTGTCTACGTCGTTTCCTTCGCGTAGCCGGGGGACAAGCCTTCGCTTTCGCCTATCAGGACCAGCAGAGTATGAGCGTCGCTCGAGTTGCCGGTGGCGTCGATGTCGATTGCGCTCTGTACAACATTCCCCAGGGTCCCCGACGGTAACGCCCGACCAGAACTCCGGCTCGATCACGGTGCACAAGTTCTCTGCCAGGGCAAATCGATCTCCCAATACAACTGGGAAACAGACTGCGTGGCGGAATCCGCGCCGGTCGGGCTCGCTGGCGACGTGCAGCGTCCGGAGCGCCGATCGTGTGGGATCGACCAACGCCAGCGGCGTACCGACCTTTACCCATTCGCCAATGGCGCGTACAACCTGGACGAAACGACCGGTGACTGGTGTCATGCCGAAGCGGACCGTCGATTCGGCTGGCAATGTACTGGTCCAGAGCGGTGGCGAGAACCACGTCTACATTTACAACTGTTCGTTGCAGAGCGTCGACAATTTGCCCAGCACCGGGACAGGGCAGACAGGCGTTGCTTCGCGCGTGCCGTTCGACGACAAGGCGTGGCAACTGCTCTTTGCCGCGATTGCGACATTGGGTATTGCGCTGGTCGTGCGGCATGGGCTGCATCAGGCGGCTGTTCAGCACAGAGAGGCCACGGACGACGCAGCCAGATCACGCAGGGACGAGCCTGCGTTGACCGGCCTGGCTGGTCGCAGGCGGACGCGGGCAGCAGAGCCGTTTCGATGGGCCGGTTCAGTCGAGAATGCGAATGCGAGCTGGATCATCCCAGCTCGTTTCTTTTCGGTTGGGGAACTGAGCCCTGGCTGCAGACGATCGGTGACCTCCGAAGAGTGGGTTCGCCGCAGATGGTGTGGTACTCGAGGATTCTGACCGGAAATCCGGTGTTGTAACAACTGCGCCTCGGCGTAAAGCGCGCATGCGGCTATTGCGCGGCCAGAACGTACATGCCAAGCAATACGCAATGTGGCGGAAAACATTGCAAAGGTCATTTCGCTGCAGGTAGATGGTTGATGGTGGCTGAGTCGCCGGTAATTCGGTAACCAATATCGAATTTTCGGATTTGCATAACTGCTGTACCGCGTAGAGCCTGCCAGCGCGCAGCAAGCCGAGAATTTGCCACTGGTCCGTACCAGTGGCTGAGAGCAGCATACCGCCTCCTGCGTGATTTTCCGGAATGACGCGGGGTGGCCGGACCGGCCTGCTTGTGCCGCGTGGCTGGAAGTTGCAAATTGAACGACTGCCGGGAAGCATGTGTATGGAAGACGCCGAAACTCACATTCACAAGAGTCATCTCTCTTGTTCGTTCATTGCGCTCGCGGCTCCCGCCGCTGGGCCGGTGATCACGAGGACGGGCCGGCAGCACGAGCGATGCTCGCTCAGGACACGCAGGATCGCGATGGGGACACGATCGTCGACAAGGACGATCTCTGTCCCGACGACGCGTCCAATCAATGCGAAGCTGCGCTGGCGAGTCAGCAAACGGCAAACTCGCAGATTCCAGGTTCAGGAAGACGAGCCCCAGGTGATCGATTCCGATGGAGACGGCATTGCCGACGAAGATCGACGGAATGCCCCAACGATCCGACCAATCAGTGCACTGTGCCGGGCTCCGCCGGCCCGATTACCGATGGCGACAGGTGCTGACGATATCTTCGAATGCCTCAATGATCCGACGAATCAGTGCAACGTGCCGCCTCACCGGTCGACTCCGATGCAGACGGGATAGCCGACATCGATGACAACTGCCCGGCCGTGGCAAATCCGGACCAGGCCGATTCGAACAGCAATGGCGCTGGCGACGCCTGCGATACTCCGGATCCGACAGCTGTTCCAAACGATTCCGACCACCGACTCTGTTCCGGACGATATCGACAACTGCCCCAATATCTCGAATATCGACCAGGCCGACTCCGATGGGGACGGTGTGGGCGATCTCTGTTCAGAAGAGCCGCAGTGGGCACGTCGACCTCGGGCGATCTGAATACGACGACGCCAACCGCCACCTCCACCCCGACTCCGGATGAGATCGTGCAGGCCGACACTGCGCCGCCGCCGGCGGGCTCCGTGCAGATCGGATGCGCAGTGAGCCTGTCGGATCCGGACAGTCGCCGCGTCTCCGCACTCGTGCAACCGGCGGCCGGATGGACGGTCGATCGCATCAGGTAACCGTCTATGCGCTCGACAACGTGACTGTGGTCGATACCGTCCTCATGACCGCGCCTCCGCCCATTCCATTGCCCTATTCGCAGGCCTGGGGATATGGCGCGTATGGCGGCATCGAGGTGTCGGCTCGCTATGTGGCTAACGATGGCACCACACCGAGCGTGACCTTCTATCTGCGAGGCACCTGTGCTCGGAGCCGACCGCGACGCCAACCGCCTCGGCTACCAGGACGGCTACCAGCACGCCGACGAATACCCGCACGGCAACGCGCACGGCAACTGCCACGCCGACGGCGTCGAACACACGGACCTGCGCCGACCCCGTCGATTACCAATACGCCGACGGCCTCCAATACCAGGACAGCGACTCGAACGAGGACCGCGACGAGACCATCACGCCGACCCGTCGATCACGCAGACGCGCACCATCACGCCGACCCCGTCGATTACGAACACCCCGACCCCATCGCGCACGCATACCGCGACACGCACCGGGACGGCAACGCGCGCACCATCGCATAGACGCGGTTGATTACGCTGACACGCACCATCACGCCGACCCCGTCGATCACGCAGACGCGCACGCGCTTACGCCGACCCCGTCGATTACAAACACCCCGACCCCATCGCGCACGCATACCGCGACGCGCACCGCGACGCGGCAACGCGCACCATCACGCCGACTCGATTACGAATACCCGACCCCCTCGAACACACGGACCGCCACCGCGACGGCAACGTCGACCGCGACAACGCCGACCAAGACCTTTACGCCAACGGTGACGCCGACGCCGCATCACTGCCAGATGGCACCCTGGAAATCTTCTGCGGCACTGATGTCGGTGGGTTCAACTACAACGTGATCGCGCAGGTGGTTGGGTCGACAAGCGCGCCAGACATCTATGTGACCAAGCTCACCTTCGACGGTAACTACGAGTACTCGTTCCTGAACGATACATACCTGTATCAGTTCAGCGGACCGTACGAGACCGTTTGGGCGCTAACATACTACGACAACCAGGGTCAAATTTTCGGCACCGCCAGGGCTGCTCATCTGTAACGCGACACCGGGTCCGACCTGGACGCCGACGAACACGCCAACGGTGACGAATACGCCGTCTCCGACAAGTACACCTTCGAACACGCCGACGAATACACGGCCGACGAATACGCCGACCAACACGCCGACCAACACGCCGGACGAATACGTTCCGACCAACACGCCGTTGACGAATACGCCGACGAATCGCGCACGGCCACCAAGACACCGGTCGTTCACAAGTCGCCGACTCCGTGGAAGACCCACACACCGGGTCCGCGACCGACAGGTACGGTCTCGCCAACGTTGCCAGGCACCGGTTCTGGAGGTGGCATGTTCGGCGGAACCAGCGCTGCTCCTCGTCATCCTCACCAGTGCGATCGCGCTCTTCGGACTGCACCTCCGCAAGATGCCGAAGCGCCGGAACTAACCGGCCACAGCATGACCTTCGAGAAGGGCCGTTCCGACTATCGGGACTATTTTCGTTTACTTCTAGCGCGCGGGTTCGATGTGGCGTCGTGGAATGTGTTGCGCAGCGGTTGGCTGCTGGCCGTCAATTGAATCGAGGAAAACGAGAACGAGTGGAGATGGAGACTTGGTTGCCAGTCGGCGCTCGATATCTGTGAGCAGCGCGGCACTGGCATCCCAGAGCGCCTGTGTATCGATTCCCATGCAGGCCGGCAGGAATCGTCCGAGCTTGTCCAGCCCATCCGTGAGCAAGAGGGCGGGCGCCACGAAGGTTGCCATTACTGGCATGGTGGAACCCCACACCGATCTGCAAGATACCCTGGTAGAGATCGTCGCGGATGGGGCCGGTCTCCGCGTGCCACTCGTGCTCGATCTCTTCATGGCACTCGTAATAGAGACCCTCGTTGAAGAGCCGAATACCCTCAGCACTCCCGGCGGGGGCTGGATGCGCAGGAAGCGAGTACACGTCGATCTGGGCGATGAGCGGATCGAGCAGCGCATGACTCGCGCCACGCTTTTTGTGCGGGATCTGGCTGCAAGGCCGACTCCAGAATCAAAGGACCGTCGAACCCGGCTCCCTCACCGCGCGCAGGATTGCTGACCAGGGTAGCGTGCCATCACCCGGCAGGAGATTGCCCGGGACGTTTACCGTCCTCATCGATGTCCCGCAGGTGAACGTCGAAGAGCCGTCCCTGCCATCTGACGCAGCAGCAGCATCGGTTTTGCATGACTGGCAGCCGCGGGTGCGGATCGAATGCAACCACGGACGGCGGCAACCGCGGACCGATTTCGATGAAGTCGCGCACCGTCGAGAGCACACAGGCTCGGCATTTTCCAGCGCCAACCGCAATCCGGCTGACTGACAGCGCCGGTCGAGCTCGAACACCACCTCCAGCATCGGCTCGACCCCGGATTCAGTGGTCCTCTCGCGGATCGGACCCTGCCAGACGATCGTCACTGCGCACCAAGCGTCACTGCGCCGTCGATATAGCTGTGTCGGGGGTGCGCCGAGGCGTCTGATACGACTGCTGGCTCGGGATCGAACGGAAGATGCATATCGGGTTCGAGATGGAGCGCCACGATCTCCACACCGGCGTCGCGGGCCGCCTGCCTGTAGGCGCGAAACGCAGCGTCCGTGTATTGCCACTGGTAGAGCATGACTTCAGCGTGGGTGAAGCCGAGCGCGCCGATCTCTGCCAGCGCCGCGGCGGCCACGAGCTGTGGATAAAACTGGAATTCGTGGAACAGCCAATGAACATCCGGCTCATCCTGCCCATTCCGCCGTGACCGCAACCCAGCCGCGCAGACCCGAGTTTGGCCAACGTGACCCCGTGTCGCCGAGGCGATTCGTGGAGGTTGCCGCAAAATGCTACACATTGTGACGCACAGGCAATGGATGTACCATCGCCTCTTCGACTGTTCGACCTGCTGACCCGTACCCGAGCGCCCTGGAAGATGACAAGTAGACGAAGGCATTGCCGCGCCTCACTCGGCCTGATATTGAACGGGTTCAAGAGCTTCGCCAACCGCACATCGACATTTCTTTCGAACCTGATCACCGCGGTCATCGACCAAACGGCAGCGGGAAGTCGAATATTTCGGACGGTGTTCGCTGGGTGCTGGCGAGCAAAGTCACTCGCTGGTTGCGCAGCAAGAAGACCGAAGATATCTTCGCCGTGGGCAATGGACGCGCTCCGGGTGGATTCGCTGAAGTCACGGTGACATTCGACAGCACTGGCTGGTTGCCGATCGAGTGAGTTCAGAAGTTACCGTCACGCGCCGCTCGTTGCGCTCAGGCGAGAATCAGTTTCTCATTAACGGCCAGGTGTCCGGCTGAAAGACATCCATCAACTCACTGCATCGCTCGGGCAGTCCTATACCGTCGTTGGCCAGGGCTCCTACCATGCGGCAAGCCCAGCCAGCGAGCCGGAAGAATGGCGCGGGCTCTTCGAGCATGCGGCCGATTTGGCTGGTCTTCAGATGAAAGCCAACGAGGCAGAGCGCAACCTCAACGATGCCCGAAACAACGCCGACCGCATCGTCGACCTGCTGGCCGAGGTCGAGCCCCGCTTGCGCACTCTGAGCGCAGCGAAACAGGCGCGTGAATGGCAAGGCGTCCATGACCGCTGAAATCGACGGAGCGAGCGCAATTTCCAGGGCCTGCTGATCGAGATCGGAGAGCGCCTGGAGCGTGCCGAAACGGCTACCCAGATGGAGTCGACTCGTCTGGACACGGCACAAGCGAACGTCGATACCGCGCTCGAGCAGCTCGAAGATGCCCGCGAGTGCGCCCGTGTGGCCCAGGCCGCTTTCTCGCGCCAGAGCGCGCACCTACGATCTGTCTCCGAGCAAGCCCAGCAACTCGCGCATGAGCGCGACCTGGCCGCAGAGCGGATCGCCGCTATCGATCGACGCCGGGAGGACCTGATCGAGGGCCAGCGCAATCTCGAAGAACGCGCCGCTGAGATCGAGCAAGAGATCATCGCGGTCCAGGAAGTCCTCGACGCGCTCACCGCGACCGGCGCCGAAACGCAATCGACAATTCCGGAGCTCGAGCGAGAGGTCCAGAAAGCCCGTGAGGGGCGTGAAGCGCGCGAGCGGCAGCGGCAACAACTCGCCAGGGCGTTGGCGGATCTCGAGCAGCGTGTCGCCGACTGTGATCGTGCGCTGCAGATTGGCGCCGAACGCCTCGAATCACTCTCCGCGGAGCGCGAACGTTACGAAGTCCAGTCGAGCGAACAAGGCGAACGGCTGGCGCAACTTCGTGCCGAATTGGCATCAGTCGAAGCGGAAAGCCAGCTGGCGGCCGCAGAGCTGGAGAGCTTCCGGCAGGCCCATACCGCGTTGGCCGAACGTGTCGCTGCCGCCCAGAGTGCCGAGCAAGCAGCGCGAGCGCTCCTTTCACAGTTGCAGGAGCAACGGGGACAGGCCCGTGCCCAGCTGGATGCGCTCAAGCGGATCCAGGAGAGCGGCGCTGGTCTTTATGCCGGTGTGCGTGAGGTCCTGACCGCTGCGCAAGCAGGCAAGCTCTCCGGCATCGAGGGAACTGTCGCCGAACTGATCGATCTCCCGGCCCGCTACGAAACTGCGGTCGAGGTCGCGCTCGGGGCCCACCTGCAGGACATCGTCGTAGCCCGCTGGGCCGATGCCGAGACGGCGATTGGGCATCTCAAAGCCAAGCGGGCGGGACGCGCCACGTTTCAGCCACTCGATACCCTACGGGCGAATACGACCAACCGGCCGCGTGATCTCGACGGGCTGCCTGGGGTTCATGGCGTTGCCGCTGACCTGGTTTCGGTCTCTCCGGCGCATCGGATCGTTGCCGACGCGTTGCTGGGCCGCACGGTCGTGGTCGAGGATCTGCCAGCCGCGCGCGCTGTGCTGGGACGGCTTCCCGGCGGGTGGAGCACGGTCACCCTGGCAGGGGAGATTGCGCGATCGGGCGGATCGGTCACCGGCGGATCGGCGGTGCGCGAGAACGGCATGCTCACGCGCGAGCGCGAGCTACGTGAGCTACCAGAAACCATTCGTACCGTAGAGCAGCAGATCACCGAAGCTCGCCAGACCCTCGAATCGGCCACTGCCGCGCTTGCTGAGGCACAGACCGAATCCCGTGAGACGGATCGCAACCGCATGGCGCTCGAAGCGCGAATCCGGGAGTTGGGCGCACGACAACACCGGCTGGGTGGTTGGGTTCAGGAGCACGAAACTCGGCAAGGGAGCGAGGCGTCTCGTCACGGCGAATCGTCGTCCCGCATTGCCGCGCTCGAATCCGCCCGCGACGCCAGCGAGCAGGAGCGCCGGGCGCTCGAACCGGCATTGGAACAGGCACGGCAAGGCTATCAGCGCACCGTCGATGAATTGGAGCGCGATGCCAGCCGGTTGCGGGAACTCGAGCAACGGCTTGCAGCCGCGCTTCAGGAGCGCGCGGTGCTCGACGAGCGCTTCCGCGCCGAGCGGCGCCAACTGGCATCGCTGCTCGCACAACAGGCCACCCTGTCCGAGCAACTGACCCAACGGCTCGAACGGTCTTCGTCGTTCGATGGCGAGCGGGCCGAGATCGCTCGCCAGCTAACGCAGCTCGAGGCGGATGCTGCCGCCGGCGAAGCCGAGCGGACGCGCCTCCTGGCGGAGCAGACACCGGCCGAACAAGCGCAGCGTGATGCAGTCGCCCGAGTCGCGGAGCTCGAGCAAGCGCTGGAGAGCGCGCGGCAGCGATTCATGCAGATCGACCGTGAGCGTGGCAGCGCCACTGTGGTGTTGGAACGGGTCCGGGGGGAGATGGCGACGGTGCGCCAGCGCATCATCGACGATCTCGAACTCGAGGAGCCAGCGGAGTTGCTGGACGAGCCGGTGGATGAGCTCGACATCGACATGATCGAGGCCGAGCGCGAGATTGGCCGATTGAAGGAACGCTTGCGCCGGGTTGGCTATATCGGCGACGAGGCTGTGCAGGAGTTCGAGCGCGAATCGGAGCGTCACGCGTTCCTCACCGCGCAACTGGACGATGTGCTGACCGCCTCGGCCTCGTTGCGTGAGTTGCTGGACGATCTGCGCAGCACCATGCAGCAGCGGTTCGAGGAAACATTCACCCGTGTGGCCGAGGAGTTTTCGGCCGCGTTCACCACGCTCTTTGGTGGCGGCTCCGCCCGGCTCGTGCTGATCGACAACGACGATGGCGGTCCGGCCGGAGTCGATATCGTCGCCCAACCTCCGGGCAAACGGCTGCAATCGCTCGCATTGCTTTCTGGCGGCGAGCGCGCTCTGACCGCGGCCGCGTTGCTGTTCGCCATCCTGAGAGTCAACCCGTCGCCCTTCGTCCTGCTGGACGAGGTCGACGCCGCGCTGGACGAAGCCAACGTCGTTCGCTTTCGCGAGCGGCTGCAGGAGCTGGCCGCGGAAACTCAGGCGATCATCATCACGCACAACCGCGGCACGATCGAAGTCGCCGATTCGCTTTATGGGGTGAGCATGCGCGAAGACGGTGTTTCCACCGTTCTCTCCATGCGCATGGCTTCAGAAATGGCCGGCCGAACGGCGGACTAGCGAGGGCAGTCAGTCGTCAGTTGCTGGTCGTCAGTAGTCAGTAGTCAGCGGGCGGTTGTGGGTTGCTGGCGCGGGAGTATCTTGCGGCGCCGGGCTCGGTCTGGCGAATGTCGACTGTAGGCGAATGGCTCAGGATTGTCGGCTGTCCGCGGCTTTCCAGATGCTGCCGACGATGGAAAAAACCATATCCTTGATCGGTCCGAGGAGTTTCGCCCGGGTTTCCTTGCCGCTACCTGGCGCGAAGAGAATGCCAATCACCATTCCCCAGAAGAAGTACTTCAGTCCAACGCGCGTCTTGCCGATCATGATCCAGCCTCGCCGTTCCAGTCTGCCGGGTTGCCCACCGTTGCATACCACTCAGGTGGCAACGGCCGCTCTTGTTCGGGGCGCCAAACTTCCATGCCCGTCAGGCGAAAGAGCGAATCCTCGACTGCTTCCTCGATGCGCGCGCGGGTTGCCTTGCCCGAACGCGGAGCGGTCCAGATGCCATAGGCCGCGCCGGCGGCTATGCCGATCACCGCTCCCTTCCAAAACGCCATGCCCAGCTATCCTCTCGTGCAGGATCAAGTTCTTCGGGTTGCAAGTCTAGCAAACGCCACATTTCACCGGGTTGGACGGGCTTCTCGCGGTATGCTGATCAGGTTGGCGCCGATGCCACCATCGACCGATTGCATTCCCGCCCGCTCGCGGCCGACCTGGACCCTATCTCCGTATGCCACGACTCAGCAAGGACCATCTGCAGGCGCTCGCTGCGGTGCGCGCCATCGCCGCGCGGCCGCTCATGCCCGAACGTCTCGCGCGCGAGGTGCTGATTCCGCTGAAAGACGCAATCGGTTGGGACGGCTACCGGCTGTTCGGGGTCGACTCCGGCACCCTGCTCATCAATCGGCTGCTCTCGGCCAGTGACAACGACCGCGCCGCTCGGCGGGAATGGCTGGAGGAGGTCTACCTCGATGAGCGAACGCTGCCCTATCTTCGCTTGCCGGAAATCTTGCGGGCGCGCCTGAAAGCGGCGGCCTACCAACCGCGGCAGGAACACTCGTGGGGGTATCCCGCGGCCATGCTGGAAGGGGTCGATCCCCGATATCACTGGACGTACTACTTCGAGTCAGAGAGCCCGGTCGGTGGCACGCTCCATGCAGCGTTCGAATCGGGTGGCCGGCAGCTTGCCGTGCTGCAGGCGTATCGACGCGATCCCAATCGCTCCTTTCGTCCGAAGGATGTCTCGCTGATGCAGGCGGCGTCGCCGGTGATTGGGCAAGCGCTCGGATCCGCCTTCGCTCGAGAGCAGGCATTCGCCGCAGCGAGCGAATCGCCGGCCAGCGGCATCATCTTTCTGACATCAGACCATTCCATTTCCTTTGCGACTCCCGCTGGCCGCGAGTGGTTGCGCCATCTCGGATCGAGGGAGCTGGATGAACTGCTCCCGACCGCGCTCTGGTCGGCCACCAAGGGACTGGCCGAGCAGCAAGGTCCGGCGCTGCGTGTGCGGACCATGTCTGCGATCGGACCCGTGACGATCGAAGCGTCGGAAGGAGGGGACGGCGCGACCGCCATTGTCGTCATGCCCGAGCGTCCAGAGGCCGCGCTGGAGCCGCCCGAACACTGGGGGTTGACTCCCCAGCAGAACCAGATTGCGCTCCAGATCATCAGTGGCGCCAGCAACCGCGAGACTGCCGAGCGGCTTTTCCTGAGCGAGCACACGGTCGAATGGCACCTGCGGCAGATCTATCGTGCCCTCAATCTGTCGTCCCGCACCCAGCTCCAGGCGCGGTTTTTCCGCGATGTCGGTCTGGCGAGATTCCAGGATCCCGATCCGCCGGAAGGTCAGGAATGACCGCGCGCGGGATCGGACGAACCGAACCCGCGCGACGGCAGAGGAGTGGGGGAAGAAGTTATTCGACGGTAAAGCTCGCAACCATGCCCAGGAGAAGTGCGGGCATCTGGGTTTCCGGGTCGATCACCCAGCTGGTTGCGGTGTAGGTCCCTGGCTCCAGATCGAGCTCGAGGTAGGTCCCATATCCCGGTGAAGCCACCGCGGTGTATCCGACCCAGACCATCGACAAGAAGTCAGGTGACGGCGTGCCGGACTGCATGTCCGCGAAGAAGGCCGCAAAGTCGTCCGGCGTGAACGCGCGCGGTGTCTTGAAGAGCACCATCTGCCGCGGTTGCTCACCGCTGTTGGTCACGTGCCAGATCTGGGGCCCGGTTGCGACGGTTTCGGACGACATGCCGAACGCCACATCCTGCAGTTCGAGTGTGACATCGACCGGGATGTCGGTCGCTGCTGCAGAAGTCGCCTCGTGCACGGTAAACGGTGTGAGGGTCATCACCTCTTCCGCGCCGGCATCGGCCGAATCCGGCATATACGACGCGGCAAGTTGCCACTCACCGGGTGTCAGGTCGACGATGAACTCGACCGACTCTCCGCCGAAGGCGTACGAGCCGCCGCCATAGACCCATCCCTCGCTCGGCACGTCGTCCCGCGCCATCAGGAGGGCTTGTTCGGTTGCCGTGGCCTCGTCGAGACCGGCCGGGACCTGCATGAAGTCGAGATAGACGGCCACGCCTTCCTCACTGCTGAGGATGACGTGCAGCTTCCCGGCATCGGCTTCGGTCGCAGAGAAGGTGAAGCCTTCGAAGCTGCCGGACGCTTCCAGGGTGGGGAGACCGTAGGCGCCGATCTCGGTGTTCGAGAATGCAGGCTGAACCTGCTCGATCTGCGCGGAGGCCAAACGCAGTCCTGGACCGAACGCGATCAGGCCAAGAAGCAGCGCCCCGAGGAGCGAAAGTACCCGTTTCATTGCTGGAACACCCTTTCATCGATTAAGGCAGATCCAGCCAGGTGCTTCTTAGTCCCGGCCGGCGCCCCTGCTTATCCACGATGCGGCATCCGCGCATCGAACGATGCCAACCGTACGCGGCCGCCTTCCCCCAGCGCACCACGGAAATCCGGGGTTTTCCGGTACTGTTCCGTGCGAAGGAGATGTGTGCATGCGCATTCGCGAAATCGACGTTCTTGGTCTGATCGGAGCCACCCCGGAGGGTGGCTGGAGCAACGAGCTGAAGCCGGAAGATTCGGTGCATACCCTGATCGTGGTGCGCACTGACGAGGGGATCGATGGCGTCGGCGGGGCGTTTACCAATGCCGACCTGGTGCGTGCCGCCATTCAGGTCATGGAACCGTTGTGGCGGGGCGAATCGGCGATCGAGCCAGAACGGGTGAGTGAGAAACTGCACCAGAACACGTTCTGGCTCGGGCGTGGCGGTTCCCTGACCCATGCCATCAGCGCCATCGATATCGCGCTCTGGGACATCTTCGGGAAAGCCACGGGCCAACCCGTGGGGCGCTTGCTTGGAGGGCGCCACCGCGATCGGGTAAAACCGTACGCGTCGGTGCTCATGGATCATCCGGCGCCGCTGCGCGAACTGATGAGCCGCTTGCGGGACGAAGGGTACAAGGCGGTCAAGATGGGCTGGGGTCCGTTCGGTCGCGTGAGCCATGCGCTCGACGAAGAGATCGTGCGCGCTGCCCGGGAAGCGCTTGGGCCGGATGTCGATCTCATGGTGGATGCCGGCGCCAGCGACGCCTTCTGGCCAAACGGCTATGCGTGGGCGCTTCGCACCTCAAAAATGCTGGCCGACTACGACGTCGTCTGGTTCGAGGAGGCGCTTCGTCCCGATGCGCTGGAGGATTTCGTGGCGTTGCGTCGCCACTCCGCCGTTCCCATCAGCGGAGGCGAGGTGCTGACACGGCGGCAGACGTTCGTTCCCTGGCTTTCAGCAGGCGCGTTCGATATCGTGCAGCCGGATGTCTGCAAGGTTGGCGGGATCAGCGAAGAGCGCCGTATCGCCTGGTACGCAGAGGAGTTCGGCGTCAAGATGATCCCGCATGGCTGGAACACCGCGGTTGGGTTGGCGGCCGATCTCCAGCTCGCCTCTGCCATCCCCGGCACCGACCGGGTCGAGTACTTGCAGGGCTCACCGTACATCGACGCAATCATCACCACACCCTGGCGACTCGATGCCGAAGGGTATCTGCCGATTCCCGAAAAACCGGGACTGGGCATCGACATCGATTGGGAGGTGTTGCCGAAGTATTGCGATCGCCCGCTGTAGCCGACTCGGCGTCACGCAAGGACGGTCACCATGCTCACCATCGCCTCGATCGTGGAGGGATCGCCTGAGCGCTCGATGCGTGGCAGCGCGTCCTCCCGCGCAATCCCTTTGGTGTAGAGCCGCCATGCGGTGTCTTCATCGAGCGACACGGTGGCAAACGGTTCGGCCCCACGATCGCTGTCGAACTCCCAGCCGCCATCCCCCTTGCGTACGATCCAGGTGCAGCCCGCTTCGCCCCGGATGGTGAGGCGGGCATGCGCGCCGACTGGGGCATCGACCTCTCGCAGCGCATTGGGCAATGCCAGCATGAAGGTGTCGAAGACGGGATAAAGCGCCCATCGGTCGTTCAGGAGGGGGCGTCCGGCGGCGTCGCGAATCTGCTGTTGGTGGATCCAGCGTTCGGTGAACTCGCGCGCGACATCCATCCAGATCGGCGCAGGGCCGGGCTGGATCCAGTCGACGGGAATCCCGGACGCATCCATATCGAGCGCGGCCATCGTTGCGGAGTATTCAGCGCCGCTCCGTTCGAGTTGATCGATGAGCTGGCGCGGACTCATCCAGCGCGCCCCGTCGACCCACGCGTTGTTGAGCCGATCGACCAGCGCGGTCACTTCCGCACGGCCATAGGGCGGTTGCACGCGTGGACCATGCGGCGACTGATAGCCATCGCGGCGACCGGCGATGAAACGCATGTCTCCATTGAGCAGATGCAGCGCCACGTCGTGAATCGACCATCCTGCGCAGACCGTCGGCAGTTGCCATTCGTCCGGGCTGAGCGAGCGCAGCAGATCCAGCAAAGCCGCGCGCTCGCGCGGAAAGAGTGGCCGCAGATCGGTCGGGGTGAAAACCGCCATGCCTGGCTATGATCCGGTCATGGCGGCAATCTCATCCTCGGTGAACCCGAGCTCGCCCAGAATCTCCTGATTCTGCTCGCCGAGCATGGGCGCCGCATGCCGCACCGGGAGTTGTTGCCCGCCCACCTTGTATGGAAACCCGGGGATGTCGACCCCGCCGACTTTGCTGTGGTCCATGGTGCGGCGCATCCCGGCGAATTCCGCCTGGGGATCGGCAAAGACCTGATCGACCTCGTAGATCGGTCCACACGGCACGCCTGCCTTGTCGAGCAGACCAACCACCTCAGCGGTCGATCGACGTCCCAGCGCGTCATCCAGCACCGCGTAGACGGCGTCCTTGTTGGCATTCCGGTCGGCATTGGTGGCAAAGTCTGGATTCGCCGCTGCGTCGGCAAGTCCCAGCGCATCGCAGAACTTTTGCCAGAGCCGGTCGTTGCCAACGGCGATGTTGACGAACCCGTCGCTGGTGGCGAAGGTGTCGTATGGAACGATGATCGCGTGCGCGTTGCCCTGGGCGGTGGGAACCTTGCCGGTCAGGAAATAGCCGGTGGCGTGGTAGGTGAGCAACGCCACCTGACCGCCCAGCATCGAGACATCGATGGAGGTGCCTTCTCCGCTCTGCTCGCGCCCATAGAGCGCTGCTGCGATCGCGTAGGCCGCGAACATGCCCGCGGTGATGTCGGCAATCGGGGGACCGGTCTTCGTTGGCCGGCCCCCTTTCTCGCCGGTGATGCTCATCATGCCGCCCATGCCCTGCACGATCAGATCGTAGGCCGTGCGGTTCGCCGAAGGTCCCTCCTGGCCGAATCCAGAAATGGATGCGAAGACCAGGCGCGGATTGCGCGCGTGCACCGCGTCATGGCCAAAGCCAAGCCGCGCGATGGTGCCGGGAGAGAAGTTCTCCACCAGCACATCGGACGAATCGATCAGCCGCCAAAGCGCTTCCTTGCCAAGATCCGACTTGAGATCGAGCGTAACCGAGCGCTTGTTGCGATTGACCGATAGGAAGTAACCGGCTTCGCCATCGATGAATGGCGGACCCCAGGCGCGCGTATCGTCCCCTGTGCCGGGCATCTCCACCTTGATCACATCGGCGCCCATATCGCCCAACATCATGGTGCAATATGGACCGGTCATGACGCGGGTCAAATCGACGACGCGGATTCCGTCCAGGGGGAGCTTCGCTGCTCGTTCAGTCACGCGGATGAGTTCCTTCCATTCGGCGAGCAAAGGGTGCCAGATGGGAGCCGAGTGTAGCACCGGGAAACACGTGCGAGACACGCGGATCGAAGCACCGATCATCGCAGTGGAGCTTCGAACCGGGTCGGCGAAGCTGCGCTCACATGAACCAGCGAAGCTATCTTGACAGTGGTACGTCGCACTGTTATAATTCGTACTGCGAGAAAGGTCTGCGTGGCAGGAATGGATACCGGCGAGCGCCAATACACCTTGCAGGAGCTGGCCACTTCGGCAGGTGTCTCGATCCGGACCATTCGTTACTACATTGGCGAAGGGCTGCTGCCCGCTCCAGTTGGGGCCGGGCCGCAGAGCCACTACACCCAATCGCATCTGAACCGGTTGCGCGCCATCGGGCTGCTGAAAGACCGCTACCTGCCGCTAAAGGAGATCCGGAAGGCGCTTTCCGGACTCGACGACGCGGAGATCGAGCGGATGATCGCTGCCGAGGAGGGCGCTGCTCTGCACGAAGCGGCGGACGCGTCGCCTGCGGCCGCAGCGTTCGCCTTCGAGGAACCGGCAGCGTCCTACGACGCGCTTTCGTACATCGACGCCGCGCTGGAGCGGGGTCAGTCTCGCGCGAGTTTCAGGCGCGGAGCCATTCGCGAGGATCACGCAACGCGGCGCGTGGATGCCGCGCGCTGGCGCAAGATCGACATTGCCGACGGAGTCGAACTGCTCGTGCGGGACGACCTCTACGATCGGCGCAGGGAACAAGTCGACTGGCTCGTCGACTGGGCCAGGAAAGTCGTCGACTAGCAGATTCACCGTTTGCGATCGAGCAAACCGAGAGCATCTCCCCGGCCGCCGGGAAACGAACTATCGACCAACAATCCGCGGGAACCGTCCCATTCGCCCGGTGTCATCCATGCGCCCGGCCAGGCTTGCCCATCCCCGCATTCGAACAGGAGGTGACAGTGACCGAATCGACTCTTCAAATCGAGACATGCTGGGATCGCCCGGCGCTCACCGCGTGTGATGGAACCGCGACCCTGATGATCCGCATCGTTGCGCCAGGAGCAGCGCGTTCAGGGGCTTTGCGGCCGCCGATCGATCTTGCGTTCGTCATCGACCGTTCTGGATCGATGGCGGGACGACCGATCGAGCTCGCCAAACAAGCGGTCAGCCAGGCCGTCGGGATGCTCGATCAGCGCGATCGCGCCGCACTGGTGGTGTTCGACGATCACATCGATCTCCTGCACCGGCTTGGCGATGTGGACGCACGGCAGCGCAACAACTTGCGGCAATCGCTTGGCCGCGTGACGGCACGCGGCTCGACCGATCTTTGCGGTGGCTGGCTCATGGGGTGCCGCGAGCTTGCCCGGTACGAATCGGCGAACGCGCCCGATCGCGTGCGCCGCGCTATCGTGCTGACCGATGGACTGGCGAATCAGGGGGAGACCTCCGTTTCCGCGTTCGTCCGGCATGCCTCCGAGCTTCGCAAACGCGGTATCACGACCACCGCGCTCGGCATGGGACACAACTTCGACGAAGGGCTCCTTTCGGCCATGTCCGAAGCGGGCGGCGGCAACTTCGCGTACGTCGAATCGGCGTCCCAGCTTGCGCGCACCTTCGAGCGCGAGCTCGACCGGTTGACCGCAATCACCGCCACTCGCATCAATCTGCGGCTCCAGCTCCCTGAGGGGACGCATGGCGAGCTCTTGAGCCCCTTCCCGGTCGAGCGAAACGGCCATCGCTTCGACATCGCGGTCGATGACCTCTCTGCGAATGACGAAGTGGTGCTCATGTTCGAGGTGACTGGAGGCGATCTACGCCTCGACACGCGGCTGCCGTTCGAGCTGTCGGTGCGCTGGACCGATGCGTCCCGGCATCAACGGCGCACAGACGTTGGCGCTGTCTCGTCGCTGACGGTGGTCGACGATCGGGTCTGGAGCGCAATGCCAGTTGCCGATGAAGTCGTTGCACAGAGCGCGGTGTTGCGATCCGCGCGCGACCAGCGTCGCGCGATGGAACTCGACCGGTCCGGCCACTACGCCGAGTCCCGCGAGCTGTTGCAAGACGCCTTTTCCCGGCTCATGAGCGCGCCGGCAACCGAGGAAGTACTCCGCCTGCGCGATGAGGCGCGGGACTATGCAGCTTTCGATGCCGCGGCTCCTCTTTCCGAACCAACGCGCAAGCAGGCGGTCCACAACGCGCTCTTCCGCTCGCGCCGTCGCCAGCAGGTCGATCAGATCCCGTAGGACGGCCGCTCTGAACGTGGCGGCACACAGGCCGCCACGTTCCGGGTCAAGATGAATGCCGAGTCGTGGAAGCGAGGTTGGTCAGCGCTCGTGTGACGTGCCAGACGTGCGACGCGCGGTTACCGCCAGAGCAGACAGGATGACCCCGAGCGCCGCAAGCAGCACCAGGTATTGGCGCATCGATGCTCCGGGCCAGACGCCGACGCCCGGGAGACTCTTGGCGTCGGTCACACTGGCCACCGCCTTGGCATCGACATCCTCGACGACGAGCGATGTGTACGACACCGCGGAGTAGGAGCTGCCAAAGAATCCTCCCTCGTCGCCGATGAGCTCGTCGGTGACGAGGTCGCCGGTCGTCGATCCGGTCCCGCCCGTTCCTGTGCCGCCCGAGCCGCTTCCGTTCGGACCTCCCGAAGTCGATGTCACCCCTTCCTCGACCATGGAGGTGCCGGCGCCGTATTTCACAATCACGCGTGTGACGGTATTCGGTTCGATCGCAAAGGCGGCGCCCTGGCCAGTCAGTTGCTCGGTCAACGTGTGCAGTGAGCCCGACGCGGCCGGAATGTTCTGAATCGATTCGACGCCGTCCCGGCCGAGCTTGAAGGCGGGCACCGATTCGCCACTGGCATAGGTGATTTGCACGGACGCGTCACCGGCAAAGCAACTCGAACCGCCCAGATCGGATGCCGTGGCCGACGCCCCCGGCGCGAGTGCGACCACCGATGTTCCGCTGGAGGTCAGGCAGTAGAGCGCCACAACAGTCAACGTGCCACTTCCGGTGGTCGATCCCGACTGTTCCGTGGCGGTTGCGCTCGGCGGGACCGATGTTGCGGTAGATGTGCTGGGTCCAGTCGTGGCCGTTGCGGTATGCGTCCGGGTCGGTGTGCTGGTCGAGGCCGGCGTCGTCGCGGTGCGTGTCGCCGTGGCTGAGGGCGGAACAGGGGTAGTGGTGCGCGTGGGCGAGGCGGTATTGGTCGGGACCGCTGTCGAGGTCGAAATCGAGGTCGAGGTCGACGTCGGCTCCGGCGCCTGGGGAATTGCAAAGAGGTGGACCGTCACATCGCCATCGTAGGTCGTGTCGAGCGAAACCGTGGCCGTCGCCAGGTCGATGGCAGAGATGACACCACCTTCCTGACTGTTCGCCCCGCCGAAGGTGTAGCCAGCGGGCACCCAGTTCAGCGTGACAGCGACATATCCGAGCGCGGTTTGGTCGAATCGGTAGGTGGGGGCATCGACACAGGCGTTGTTGCCGCCATCACCGTCCCAATCGCCAATATCCGATTCGCAGGTTGCCGTCCATTCGAGCCAAGCCCCGTAGAGATCGCGCGCGCCCCAATTGCCATCGGCGACGGTCACGCTGAAGTCGGCGCTGCCCCCATCCTCCGCGCGCGCCACCGCAGGGCACGTCAGGAGTTGCGCCGCCAGGCTCCCGAGCGCGTTCAGACCGTCACTCGAGCCGATTTCGGCGCCACAGAGATGCATGACCACGTTCACGCGGGGTGGATTCAGGTAGTAGAGATGGACGACTGGCTGTTCGGTCCCGCGCAGGCTGGTATCGAGGCTCAGATGCCAGCTCGAGGGGTCGGAGGCAGTGATGATGCCAGCGTCCGCTTCGCTTCCTGTCTCAGCCGCCACATAGCTCATCAAATCGGGAACCGATGTCAGATCGAGCGCGATCGGCCCTTCGGGCAATTGGAAGGCAAAGCCGGACGTGCTGACGCAGCGATCGTTCGTCGGGTCGTTGTCGAGCGGGCCGACCGTGCTTTCGCAGAACGCGTCGGATACAAATGAACCGTTTCCAGTCAGAGACTGCGCATCCCCAACTGCAGGAGTGAGCGTGAAGTCGAAATACTGCTCGCCGCCGTTCACGGTTCCGCCAGGAGAAGGGAACCCGGGCAGCGTCATTGCCGGGCAGGCGTTCATGCGGTCGGTGACGTTGCCCAGCGCCCAAAGTTGGTCGACGTACTGGATGTCTGGCTTGCAAGAGTGCGCCACGACCGTCAACCCGCTGGTGATTGCGTCCGCGGCGGGCTCGACGGTTGGTTCGACTGTTGGCTCGGCGGCGGAGAACGCGATGACGATGACCTGCGTCGCGCCATCCGCAAAGACTTCGACATCTCGTGAGGCGCCGGAAACCGGATCGTAGAGATTGTGAATGCCCGCGTCGAGCTGAAGCTCGAGATAGGGCGCCGCCGGCCCGTAGTCGATGCCGTCGATCAGCAGCGCCTGATACCCGTCGATGCACTCGCCGGATGGCACATATTCCGCCGCCAGCAGGATCGAAACGACGCCGGGGTCGCCTCCACCGGTGCAGCTCAGCGCCGAGACCTGCAACCATCCAGTCAGTGGCGCCTGTTCTTCGACGGGCGGAGTTCCCTCTCCATCCTGGGCCGTTGCCGGCATGGCGTGCCCACCGGCCAGCAGCGCGCTCAACAGGGCGACAAGCAACATTGTTGGAAATGCACGACGAGGCATGAACACCAGGCTCCAGGCGCCGGTAATGCACCGGACGTGAGCGAATTGTACTGGCCCGTTTGCGAACTACTCGTCCTCACCCGAGGCGACCACCGCGTCGTCACGCGGATCCTCGTCCAAAATCTCGATTCCGGTTGCTGCGGCCGCGTCCCGCAACGCCCCAACATAGCGCCAGGGGAGCTCCCAGTATTTGGCGGCTGCCACCACACCTTCCGGATCGCCCGCCAGGAGCTCGCCGGCGTCGAACTGGGCCATGACCGTTTCACCCTGATCGGTGATGGTCGCGATCGACTCGCCGTAGCGTGCCTCGAGCGGCGCTGCGACGAGCACTCCCCAAATTGCTGGTGAATCGAGGGTCGCAAAGGCTTCTGGCCGGGAGGCGTCCCCGGCATCGAATCGTGCCCGTGCTTTGAACTGGACCCCTGGCCAGCGGGCATTGACTCGGTCGGGCCACATTGCCTCGCCGGTAAGGATCAGTACCGTTCCACCCTGCTCGCTCATGCCTGCTCCGTCTGGATCGAATCTCAGGTGGCCAGTTTACTGTCGAAACCCGGTCAACGGCGGGTCGAGATCGAGACCGCGCGTCATCCCCATCACTCCGAATCGTCCCAGTCCACCTGGTTCGATCAAGCGAAAGATCGCCGCCTTGGCCGAGAGATAGTCTTCGGTGGTGACGCCAGGTTCGTGTTGGAGATCGACGAGGAACATCCCCATTCCCAGATGCGACAGAAAGTCTCCCTGGTTCGTGAACCCAGCCGGCTCCAAACCGGCGCGCATTCCCGCGCGTTCCAGCGCAGAAAAATCGACATGGGTGGTGAGGTCGACCTCCCCGGGAGAGCGGAAGGGATCGTCGCTTACCTGCTGTCCGCGATAGGAACGCAGCGTCCCGTCCAACCGGTGCGCCGCATAAAGGGTTTCCGCTTTGTACCCGTAGTCGATGATGAGCGCCAACCCACGTTCGAGCAGGGTTGCCGCCCGCTCGAACCACATCATCGCGGCGGGACTGACTTCCAGGATCGATCCATTTGGCAACGTGCCAGCGAGCGCCTCGACCTCGGGCAAGCTCGCGACGCTCTCCGAACGCGATCCTTCGACCCAGTCGAAACCGTTGCCGGTCTGTGTCACGAAACACTCTTGCAACTCGCCGTCCCTGACCACCAACCGGTGCGCGGGAAACGCGTCGGCCACTTCGTTGCCGAGCAACACACCGGTGAACGACGGCAACGGATCGTCCGGCTCAGAGATCGAGACACGATCGCCCAGTCCAGCGTCGGTCATCGCCGCCATCGCTTCGGCGCGGCGAAAAGGATTCGACTCCACCAACCGATAGCCCAGTCCGTCCATGGCTTCGGGCGCGTCATGCGCAATCCCGGCCAGAATGTCGTAGGCAAGCACGCCAGTGCCGGCGCCGTACTCGCGGATCTCCCAGGTCTTCGGTTGCCCGAGCCGGTCCCACACCTCGATGAGTTGCCGGGCCACCGTCAACCCGAAATAGGGAGAAGCTTCCGGAGACGTCAGGAAGTCTCCCGTGCGGCCCGGAGCCAACCGCTCTCGTTGGTAGTACCCGTATTCCGGGTGATACAGCGCCAGCGACATGTACTGGGCGAGCGTGATTGCGCCATTCGGCGAAGCCTCGATAGCGCCATGGATGATGGAAGAGAGGAGAGACGATTCGGTCATGAATATCAGTGTCCAGTGTCGAGTGCCCGGTGTCCAGCCAACACCTTGCCGAACCGCAGCCAATCGTTCTCCGGACTCCGGCCTCAGAAATCCGGACCGCAATCCCGGCGGACCCCAACCTTTCTCCCAGCTCTTGCTCAGGAACGCGCCGCAGGCTAAGGTCAGTAGTGACTGGGAGTCCCCGCGGCTCCCCGCGACGTTCTCGCCGTAAGGAGCGTTTTTCATGCCAACGAGATTGCTGATTCGGCTGTTGGTCGCCGCGATCATGCTGGTCCCGGCGCTTCCCGCCGTTGCGTTTGCCCAGCCCGAGGGAGAGGTTGTTGTCATCGAGGACAACTTCGACGATCCCTCTGCCGGGGTGTTGCAAGAGGGTTCGGACGATCCGGATCTTCGGTTCGATTATGACGATGGCGGATACGAGATCGATGCGTTCGCCGATGACTTTGCCGGCGATCTCACCGTGCCAGTGCCGGGTGAGTTTTCCAATGGAACGATTGCCATCGATGCGTCGCTGACCGGTTCTGAGGATTCCAACGGGCACTATCTCTTCCTCGCTTGTCGCGTGCGCGACGAGACTGGCTACAAACTGGAGATTCGCCCGCTGGCGCAAGTCGCGGCCGTCTGGTTGTTGAGCCCGGACGGGAACACGCGCATTGCGAATGTCGGGCTCGAAGGCGATCCCAGCGCAGGTCCGTTCCGCATCGAGTTCAGCTGCAATGGCGATCAATTGACCGGCCGCATGGACGGGCAAGAAATCGTCTCTGTCACCGATGCGACCTACGATCAGGGGAGCTTCGCGTTTGGCGCCGGGGTCTATCAGCTCAGCGCTGGGCCAGTCTCCGCGGACTTCGAGAATCTGATTGTTTCGGTTCCGGAGAGCGATATCTCGGTCACGCCAGAGGCGACGCCAGAACCGGTCGAGGAGCCCACCGAAGAGCCCTCGGCCGATGCCACCGCCGAAGCCAGCGAGGAAGCCACGGAGGAGCCAACCGAGGCGCCGACCGAAGCTCCGACCGAAGCGCCAACGCAGGAACCGACCGCCGAGCCGACCGAAGCGCCTGCTTCGCAGGCGGCTATTTTTGACCGCACGGGACTTGCCGCTGCCGCCGACCAGTTGCGCGGCCAGGCAAGCGCCAATGATCCGATCTATGGACCGGAAAGCGGAACGACCGACCTGACGGCGAGCGAGGACGTGCTCGATTTCGTGGCTGCATCGTCGTTCACGGTGCCCGAAGGCGATTGGGCGGCGGGCTATGCCTTCCGGCAGATCGACGGGTTGGGTGGCATCCTGCTGATCTCGTCCGATGGCGCCTGGTTGCTCACACATGGCACCGAGCAGGTGCGCGCGGCCGGGCTGGTCGAGAACCTGAACACCGATCCGGGTTCGACAAACACCATCGAGCTGATCGCCGCTGGAGAAACGGGTTATCTCACGGTCAACGGCGAATTCGCGTCGCAGCTCGATCTTTCACTCTGGCCGGATGCTGGCCGCCTGTCGGTGATCGGCACGGCCTCCGGGGATGTCACCGTGTTGGATGTCACTGACGCGACGGTGTGGGCGCTTGGCGATGCCGCAGGGGAGCCCACCCAACCAGAAATGGCGCCCACTGCCACCGCGTCGCCGGTGCCAGAGGAAACCGACGTCGTCGAGGAGTCTCCGGTCGCAGAGGAAGCGACCGTGGAATCCACTGCCGATGAAGCGACAACGTTCGACGAGATCGTGGAGTCCACCGGGGGACAAGATCCGCTTTCCGGACCGGACTCCGGGACGCTGACGCAAGCAATTGGCTCGCTCGATATCGCCAGCGCCGGGGTGATCACCTCGAACTTCTATTCGACGGTTCGCTTCTCGAATCCGGCCAACGCCGAAGATCCGGACCACCCGTGGGATATCGTGATCGGCTTCTGGCACACCGGTGGAGACAACCAGATGCGGCTGGTCATCTCGTCGGACGGCACATGGTCGCTTGCCATCGGCACTGCCCGCCCGATCCTGACCGGCACGGTCGACAACCTCAATCTGGGTGAGGCGCGCGGCAACGATATCGGCCTCGCGGTGCTCGATGGCACGGGCTATCTCTCGATCAATGGCGAGTTCATCGATGCGTTCGTGATTCCATCGGAACCGAATGCGGGTGACCTCTGGCTGGCGAGCGGCACCTTCCCTGAAAATGCGCAGGAAGGCGTGGACACGCTCTACAGCGACTGGACGATCTGGTCGCTCGAGCGAGGGTAGGGCACTGGCGAGAGGGGCTCGATGAAGATCACGGCAGTAACGTCGTATCCGGTCAAGGTTGGATTTCGCAATCAGTTCGTCGTCAAGATCGACACCGATGAGGGGATCTCCGGTGTTGGCGAGGGTGGCATGTCCGGCCGCGAAAAAGGCATGGCCGGTATGGTGGAGCACCTTTCCCGCTGGTTGATCGGCGAAGACCCGGGCCGCATCGAGCACCTCTGGCAAACCTGCTATCGCACGGCGTATTTCGAAGGGGGCAACATCCTCACAGCTGCCCTGAGCGCGATCGATATCGCGCTTTGGGACATTCAGGGCAAGCGGCTGGGCGTTCCCGTTTACCAGTTGCTTGGGGGCGCCTGCCGTGACTATCTGCCGCTCTTCGCCACTCCCGGCGCGCTCGATGGCCCGGAGATCGTGGAGAAGGCGAAACAGATGCACGCCGAAGGTTGGAACGTCCAGCGCTTCGTGCCGGTGATGAAGTCGACACTGAAGGACGATGCGTCCAAAACGGAAGTGTTCGAGCCGCTGGAAGCCATCGATCTCGCCGCGCATTGGCTGCGCGAAATTCGCAAGGAGGCCGGTACCGGGCTCAATCTCGCGATCGACTTCCATCACCGACTGAATGTTGCCGAATCGGCGTTGTTTTGCCAGCGAATCGAGGATCTGCATCTCTACTTCGTGGAAGAGCCATTGCGTTCTGAGAATCCGCGTGCCTACCAGCAGCTACGGACCATGACGTCGGTTCCGTTCGCGATCGGGGAGGAGTTCGCAAGTCCGTTCGCGTTCGTTCCGTGGATCGAGGATGGCATCACGAACTTCGTGCGGGTCGATGTTTCCAATGTCGGCGGAATAACCGCCGCGCGCAAAGTGGCCGCTATGGCCGAGCATCACTACATGGATGTCATGCCGCACAATCCGCTCGGCCCAATCACCACTGCTGCGTCGATCCATTTCGGATTGGCGACCTCGAATTTCTCGTATCTCGAGTATCAGCACCGGTTGGCGGACGACTACGATCGAGACCTTTTCCCGGAGATGCCGAAGATCGACGGACCGCGGTTCCCTGTACCCACCGCGCCCGGTCTCGGCGTCACGTTCGATCACGAGGTCGCCGCCGAGCGCGCGTTCGAGTTCTGGGACGCTCCCCGCTGGCGGCGTCGAGACGGCTCCTATCAGAACTGGTAAGCGAGGCAACGGGCAACAGGCGCCGGTGATTCAGTAACCGGGATTTCGGTCGCGGTCAGCCATTGACGACTGTCGCCTGGACCTGAAATCGGTCGACCAGAAACGGGGTGATGTCGATGGCGGGCTGCTCGCCGAGCACCAGTCCGGCGACCAGCCGCCCCGAGTACGGGCCAAGCTGAAGACCCGACGGTCCATGACCGGTGCAGAGGAAGATGTTCGGATGGTCGGGAGCCGGTCCGAGGACGGGCAACCGATCGGGACTGAACGGGCGAAGACCGATCCTGATTTCGGCAATGGTGGCGATTCCCAGTCCGGGCGCGACCGCCAGTCCCTCGTCCAATACTGATTTCACACCCGCGGCCGTCAAGCGCACTTCATAACCGGAGTCGCTTTCACGGGTCGCTCCGCAGACCACCCGGTTGGGCCGGAAGGTGAGGATGTACTGGTCGTGATATCCGAGGATGATCGGCCAATCCCCGGTATAGGCGTCCGGCATGTCCAGATGCACGATTTGCCCGCGCTGTGGAAAAACCGGGAGCGCGAACCCGAGCTTCTCGGCCAGATAGCATGACCAGGCTCCGGCCGCGATGATCAGGCTGGTCCCTTCCACCAGCGTGGAACCGACTTTCACTTCCACCAGCGTATCGCTGGCGGAAACCAGTTCTGCCTCTCCCACGATCAGTTCGCACCCATTGCGCTGACATGCCGAGCGAATCGCATCGCGCAGAATGCGCCCATTGACCCGTGAGGCGTCTGACGCATGCACCGCGCCAAGAATGCCGCCCAGGGGAGGGAAGAGCGCGCGCGCCGCCTCTGGATCGAGGAGCGTCACCTCACCGACATTGCCAAGCCCATCCTCGCGCCTGCGGATCATGTCGCTTGCCAGGGCAGGAAGTGTCTCCGCTTCGGCTTCGCTGCGTGCGACGAAGAGCGCGCCCACGCGCTCGTAACCCGTATCTGGTTCGCCATCAGCCGTGAGTGAATCGACCAGCTCGGCGTAATAGGCAATGGCTGCCTTGCGCAACTCGTAGCCGGTTTCTGAATCGCGCACGTTCATTCCCGGCGCGATGATCCCAGCGCCCGCCTGGGTGGCGTGACCCTCGTCCATTCGGTCGATCAGGGCAACCCGCTGTCCGGCTTTGACCAGGGGATAGGCCGCGCTCCAGCCCAGCAATCCTCCGCCAATGACGATGGTATCGACCTCGAGGGTGGGCATAGTGGGTCTCTCCGTGCCTAGGAATCGAGCGGACGATTGGCGCGCATGTTGAGCCGCCAGTAGTCGAAGACGTAGGGCGGATCTTCCGCCGCCGCGCCCTCGACAAGCTGCGCAACGAACCGTTCACGCAGATCTTCGGGTATGCGAGTCAGATGTTCGCCCAGGATGACATTGGTGAGAAAGGTTCCGTACGCGCTGGCATCGTCCATCGGGGTAGGGGACTCGTAGAGCCAGGTAGTGATGTTCGTGAAACCGGAGTCTCGCAGGCGGCTCGCGGTCGTGACATCGTCCGCGAACTCCCAGGGACCATTCCAGCCGTCGAAATATTGGCCGAACTCGGACGAGCGCATCTGGCGCTCGACGCGCTGGAGCAACGATGCCAGATTCGGGCCGCCTCCGCATTGCGCGGAAAGCAGTCCACCAGGCTTCAGCACGCTGAGCAAACCGCGGAAGAGCGCGTCGTGATCACGGATCCAGTGAAACGTTGCTGTCGAGAAGATGAGATCGACCGGTGCATCGCCCACATCTGCGAGCGACAACCTTCCAACGTCCGCCTGCACGATCGTGACCCGGTTCCCGAACCGCGCCAGGTTCGCGCGCGCTTCGGCCACCATGTTCGCCGAACGGTCGATGGCGATCACATGCCCGTCGGGGAGGAGCTCGAGCAGCTCGGCCGTCAAGCGTCCCGACCCGCATCCCGCGTCGATCGCCGTCTCATCGCCCCGTAGCGTGAGATCGCTGAGCACCGTGCGTCCCCAGCCGACATGCGGGTTGGAAACCTGGTGATAGACGGAGGCGTTCCACTCCGCCGGTTGTCGAATGGACATTCCCTATCCCTTCCTCGTTGGTTGGAATCTAGCATGTCGACCTGTCCAACCGATCGCCACCTCAGCGTCTCGGGGTTGACTACAATGTGCCACCGATCGATCAGGCACGGCGAAACGAGCGAGGTCTTCAGCATGATGTCATTCCGCTATATCGTCTCGGATGTCGATGCCGCCGTGACGTTCTACACCACCATGCTCGAGTTCGAGCTGGAAGAGCAGTTCGGATCGGCAATGGCCATCGTGCGCCGGGGCGATGCTGTGCTCTGGCTGGCTGGTCCGCAAAGCTCGGCCGCGCGTCCAATGCCGGAAGGCGCTCGACCGGCGCCCGGCGGGTGGAACCGGATCGTCATCGAGGTGGACGACATCGCTACGACGGTCGAAGCGTTGCGTGCGACTGGAGCCCGCTTGCGCAGCGACATCGTCTCCGGTCCGGGCGGGAGGCAGGTGCTGGTGGAGGACCCATCCGGCAACCCAATCGAGCTTTTCCAGCCGTTGCGTTAGGGAACTGGCGTAGCGGGAAGCGGATCGTACAGGGCAGGGTCAGGAACGGTATAGGGCGCCCATTGAAAATCGGTGGCAGGCCAACCATCCTCGAAATGAAGCGCCAATAGCCGAACCGGTCCTAGCCGTTCGCCGACCGGAACGATCATCGACGGCTTGGTCAGGTCGAGCGCGGGAACGATGATCCCCTCACCGCCGGGGGCCCAGCTAATGCGGCCATGACCCTTGTTGGGCAGCTCGATCGCGCGTTCGCCGATGCCAGTGCGCAACCGGATATGCAATGTGCGCCCACGTTCGAGATAGGCAAAATGCACACCGTCTGGTGACCAAACCGGTCGAGAGGGGGCCTGCGTCTGCGAGGTCACGGGCGTCACTGTGCCGGTCGCCAGGTCGATCAGTGCAATGGCGCTATCTCGCACCGCATACCAATCCGAGTCGGCAGTTGTGCTCCAGAGCAAGAGGACGTCCGCGTTCGACGACCAACTGACCGCCCGTGCGTGTGGCGGTGTCGATGCGAGCAACGGAGTGGCTTCCAGCGAATCGACATCGATTCCGGTGACGATGTTCGCGCCGCGGGGATGGAGCTCGATCGCCGCCAGCCTTGTCCCATCGCCCGACCAGCTTGGCGACGTCATGCCAATTGCTCCCTCCGGGAGTGGCACGTCCCGTGCGGTGTCGGCAACGAAATCGAAGATGCGCAAGACCGCCGGGTTCCCAGACTCGTCAGCCGCTGTGACGAATGCGAGCCGAGTGCCATCCGGACTCCAGGCGGGAAGTGACGCGACCGCTGTGTCATCCACCAGCTGCAGGTTCGTTCCATCTGGATCGATGACGAACAACGCCGCGTACCGTTCCGCCCCGGGCAGTGACGAAAAGAATGCGATTCGGCTTCGGTCCGGACTCCAAACTGGAGCCGCGACCGGCACGCCGTCGAACACCAGCTCCTCGTCGCCGCTGTCCGGGCTGACCCGATAGAGCGCCCCGTTCCGAGCGAAGAGCACCGGTGTATGCGTCAGCCGGAGTTCGGTGAGCGCGTCCGGATCCGGCGGTTCACCGGTGAATGCGGCAAGCTCGAGCATCGCTCGCTCGGCCTCGAGCCAGGAGCGGTTGGTGGTTGCGATAGTGATTTCCCGTTGCAGATCGGTCTGGAACTGCTGCTCGGCGGATGCCAGGAGGGTGGCAGCTTCGGTGTTGTCCGGCATGGCGGCCACAACCGACCGCAACAGCTGTACCGCTCGCCCATTGTCGCCATGGTCGAGCGCGGCGCGCGCGTCGAGGTAGGCGGCCTGGTATGGCGCCAGAAGCTGTTGGGTGGTGATGCGTTGCTCGGGCGCGTCGCGATACCCGCCTGCTTCTCCGAACTGGGCGATCGCAACCGGTAGATTCCCCAACTCCAGCGCCGCCATCGCGCGGTCATATGCGGCGGATTGCGATTGCCGCACCTCCCACGTACGCCAGCCGACGACCGCCATCACACCCAGCGCCAGCATGAACGGCAGCAACAGAAACCAACCGCGGGCGCCGGCTCCCCGGCGATGCGAAGGCTCGGTGGTGGGCCATTGCAGCCGTGTGCCGCAGCTGGCGCACCGCGCGGTATCTGGTGGATTGAAGGTGGCGCAGCGCGTGCAGAACACCGGGACACTCCGCGTATGGGGTCGATCTTCGTATCCTACCCGCTATGAAACCGATTCGCGAACTCGATCGGCAACGGATCGTCGGATGCGCCTTCATCGTCGCGATGGTGGCCGCTCCGTTCATCGCTCTCATCTACGGGTTTGGTTTTGCCTTGCTCGTGTTGACGGTTGGGTTGGTCCTCACTGCCTTCCTTGCCTACGACGCGCGCGATCAGGTCGATCCGGGACGGCGCACCGTTGTGCTCTTGATGGCGGGAACCGCGTTGGTGCTTGCTCTGATCACGGGACTGGCGGCCCTTGGTCAGTTTCGGTAACCGTGATCAATCCTTCCCGCAAGACGACCGTGGTGGCGGCAGAACGAGACGGTACGTCCAGCTTCTGGAGAATGCTGCGAACTCTGGCACGAGCGGTCGCATGCGAGATGTCGAGCATCGCCGCGATCTCCCGGTCGGTATGGCCGAGCGCGATCAAGCGCATGGTCGCTCGCTCATTCGGCGTCAAGCCATACCGATCGTCCTGCTGTTCAAATGTCACGATCCTGTCGCCAGCCTGTTGCGCGCGGGAGAGCGCCGCATGCATTTGCATGAACGCAGCTTCGCGCGAGAGCGCTGTGCCTTCATCTCGATAGCGCTGGAAGTCGTCGGCGCCGAGCAGCCGCAGGGTGGCATCTCGCTGAGCGGCGTAGATTGTCCGTTCCGGTAGCGAAACCGGGCTGCCCGCCTGCTGGTGCAACCGATCTGCGATCCCGAACACCGTTGCCGCGAGTGGCAGATCTCCTGTTTGCGCAGCGATCGCCGCAATCGCATCGACTTCATCCGTCCAGGTGAACTCGATGCCGCATTGGGTCATGAAATCGAGGCCAGCGGCAATGTGGCGCGCGGCTGTGGCGGGTCGCCGCTCGGCAATGGCGATGAGCCCCATCGCATGATGCGCGTAGGCAATGTTCAGACCGGCGATGTCCGGGTCCGTTTCCAGCACAGATGTGGCGAGCATCCGCGCCCGCTCGAACGCTCCCAAACCGAAGTAGGCGAGCGCCTCGTGATACCGGAGGTTCGCGCCCGTCCACCCGGAATCGAGGTTCCCCAGCACGGTTCTCGCGTTCCGCAACGCATCGAGAGTGCGATCATGATCCCCGGCGCGCTCGGCCACGATGCCGCTGACTGCGATGGCGTAACCAATGGCCCATTGTGGGTTGGCGGGTTCTGCCGATGCTCCCAGGGTATCGAGCCGGTGAAGCGCGTCGTCGCGCGTTTCCGCGAAGAGCGCGAGCAGGGACCCGCGAGCGCACTCGATCCGGCAACGGGCCGCGAACGGCAACTGCTCTGGGGCATATCGACCCTCCGTGCGCTCGATCGCTCGTGCCCCTTCTTTCCATGCAAGCTGGTTGTAGAAGAACCAGAACAGTCCGGCAGCAAAGGACGCGCCTTCTGCAGGATCGTGCTGCTGGGTATAGTCGAGCGCCGCGCGGAAATTCTCCCGATCGGGCGCAAGGTGCATGAACCAGCCACTATCCGCGAGTGGCGCGCCCGTCGCGCCCCAGGTTGCCTCGGTCATCGCACGGAAGTACAGCGCATGCCGCATCGCGGTTTGCTCGCGTTCACCCCGCTCGATCAGCCGTGCCTCGGCGAACTGGCGGACGGTTTCGAAGAGCCGAAAACGAGGGCTTTCTGCGGCGCTCTCGACCCGCTGCACAAGGCTTTGCTCGACGAGCTGCTCCAGCGTCGGCAGGACTTCGGACGCCAGCAAGGGGGTGCGGTCGTCCTCGAGCGGAGCTGCGAGGGAAAAATATGCCGATGGTTGAAAATCTATCGGGCCGTCGGCCGCCACGCTCTCTGCTGCGTCGAGTGCAAACGATCCGGAAAAGACCGACAGCCGATCCAGCAGCAAAGCCTCACTGGGGCGGAGCAACTCGTAGCTCCAGGCGATTGTTTGTTCCAGAGACTGGTGGCGGGGAGCTGCATCTCGCGGGCCGTTTCGCAGCAGCGCCATCGAGGCCTGCAATCGCTGCAGGATGGCTTCCGGGGAGAGAACGCGACACCGTGCCGCTGTCAGCTCGATGGCGAGCGGCAAGCCGTCGAGCAATCGACAGATCTGCGCGGTCGGCTCGATGGTTGCTGATGTCAGCGCGAACGAGGGCCGAACGGCACGTGCCCGGGCGGCAAACAACTCGACGGCCGATGCGGAGGCCAGCGACTCGAGGTCGCAAGATGAGCCGAAGTCCGCGCTCGGCAGCGAGGGCACTGCCAACGGCGTTACCTCGTAGACGCGTTCACCGCTGACATTGAGTGGCGCGCGGCTGGTGACAATCGTGCGGACCGCTTGCGCGTGCGCCAAGGCATGATTGAGATCGGGCCCGGCTTCGAGCACTTGCTCGAAATTGTCGAGAATCAGGAGCAGCGAACGACGCTCCAGCGCGCGCGCCAGTTGAGCGGAGGGAACCGCCTCCTCTCGCAGACCGAGCATGTTCAGCACCGCAGGAATGACCTGCTCAGGATCGGTGATCGCCGTGAGGTCGAGAAATCGCACTCCGTCGGTGAACCGGTTTTCCAACATGGTTGCGACGGCGATCCCAAGGCGCGTCTTGCCAACACCACCTGGACCCGTGAGTGTGACGAGGTGTCTGCCTGGCGCTGCGACAAGCGCGGCAACCTCGGCGATGTCGTGTTCCCGTCCGATGAGTTCGGAGTGCGTGGCTGGAACGCGCCCGGCAAACGAAGTGCTCAACGGGATACTCCGCGATCGATGCTGAAACGTTGCTTGTTGGTTCGACGTCAGTATCGCATTGTCCGGCAGCGTGCGATGACGGGTGCGTTGGAGCGGACCCTAGCGATCGGGCCCGATCAGCCGTTCCCGGAGCGCGACACTGGTTGCGGCCGTGCGTGAATGGACTCCCAGTTTGCCGAGAATATTGCGTACGTGAGTACGGGCTGTGCCGTGACTGATGAAGAGCCGGTCACCAACCTCGCGATCGCTCAGACCCATTGCCACCAACCGCAAGACTTCGATCTCGCGGTTGGTCAAGCCAAGAGTGCTGACACTGGAGTGGTCCGGCTCGGCCACCATCTCCGCTTGGGAAGTGAGGGCGATTGCCTCCAGCGCGGTACGCGCCAAAGCGAATCCCTGGTCGAGCGACATCGCAGCTCCGGCCGCCTGCAGCTCGTTGAATCTGGCGACGGTCATGGTTTCCCGAACGTGATCTCTCGCGTTGCTGTAATAGATCGACTCTGGCAGTGTGATTGGATTGCCGGTTTCCCGATTGAGCCGGTCGGCCGCGCCGAAGAGCCGGGCGGAGAGCTCCAGATCGCCACTGGCGGCAGTGACGCTGGCGGCGGCGTCGATGAGCTCGGTTGCCGTGCCGACGATCTGGTGCTCCAGCGAGAAATCGAGTGCCGTCCGGAACTGCCGAGCCGCGGCGCCAATGTTGCTTTCCGCCAGTTCGATCATCCCGAGCAAGTGAGTGGCATAGGCAATGTTGATGCCGGCGTCCTGGATGGGGACGTCGGCGACCCCGCTCGCCAGCTCCCGGGCGCGATCCAGCTCCCCGAGCCCGAAAAGATTGACCGCCTGATGAAACCGTACGTTTGCCAGGGTGGGCGTATCGCCCACTGCGATCAGCAACGGCAGCGCTTCGTCGATGTATGCCAGCGCCTGCTGGTAGTTCCCTTCGTCCTCCGTCAGTGCCGCGAGCGAGAGCAACGTGTAGCCGGCGCCCCATTCATTGCCGAGCGTCCGCAACTGATCGAGCACTCGCTCCAGATAGGCGACTCCTTCCCGCTTCGTTTGCGGAAAGAGCGCCAGCAGGTTGCCCAGCGCAAAGTCGTTTCGGGCACGCGCCATGGGGAGCAACGTTGCTGGATCGAAACGCCCTAGCGGACGTTGCATCGCGCGGATTCCGTCCATGCGATGCCCGCGGATGTAGAAATACCAGACCAACGCGGCCGCAAAGGTGCTTCCGGTGGCCGGATCGGTGTCTGCCAGATAGTCGAGTGCTGACCGCAGATTCTCGTAGTCGCAATCGAGACGGTCGAGCCAGTCCTGTTCCAGCTCTGGAACGCCATTCGCCATCCAGGCGCTCTCCGCTTGCGCGTGGAACCAGGTGGCGTGGCGCAAGGCAGTGCGCTCGGTATCTTCCCGTTCGGCCAGTTTGGCCGCAGCGAACTGCCGGATCGTCTGGAAGAGCCGAAAGCGGGGTTCGTCGTCGTTCGACTCCACCCGCTGCACCAGACTGTGATCGACCAACCCATCGAGCAGATCGAAAACGTCGGACCAATCGAGGAGATCGTCTTCCGGTGGGGGCGGCTGATTGGGATCGACATAGATCGAAGGCGCGAAGGAGATCGGCGCGTTGCCGGCAATGGCTTCCGCGGCCGAGAGCGAGAACGACCCGGAAAAAACCGAAAGGCGATCGAGGAGCAGCGCCTCTTGCGGAGAGAGCAGCCCATACGTCCATTCGATCGCGGCATGGAGCGCCTGATGTCGATTCGGAGCATCGCGAGGACCGCCGCGCAGGAGTTGTAGCGAAGCGCCCAGGCGGTTCACCAGCGCTTCTGGCGAGAGCACATTGCTCCTCGCCGCGGCCAGTTCGATGGCCAGCGGCACACCGTCGAGGTATCGGCAGATGGCGGCGACCGCCGGCATGTTTCCCGCGGTAAGCGCGAAACCCGGACGGGCGACCTGCGCCCGCGCAACGAAGAGCTGCACAGCCGGAATGGCGCCAATCTCCGCCAGATCGGCTGTGGCCGCATCCTGGGCGGTGATCGTGGGAGGCAGGGAGAGCGGCTCGACAGTGAATGCATGCTCTCCGCGCACGCGGAGCGGCGCCTGGCTGGTGACCAGCGCGCGCACGCCCGGCGCGCCAGCCAAACAGGCATTCAGCGCGGATCCAGCATCGAGTACCTGTTCGAAGCCATCCAATACGAGCAGGATGTCACGATCGGACAGGTAGGAGGCGAGCTGGCTCGAGGCGCCGGCTTCTTCGGGCAGTCCGATCGTGCTTGCGACGGCGGGAATCACCTGTGACGCGTCGGTCATGGTGGAGAGGTCGATGTAGACGACGCCGTCCGGTAGTTCGTCGCGCATCCGCTCGGCAACCGCAATCGCAAGCCGCGTCTTGCCGACACCGGCTGGACCTACGAGCGTCAGAATCGAACTGTCTGCCGCGCGCAAGCGCGAGACGATGGCCGCGATGTCATGCTCTCGTCCAACCAGCGTGGTGAACGGAACCGGCAGGTTGGGCGAGGGGATCGAAATCATGAAACGGTGCAGTTTGCCCCTGGGGAACGGGTCGAACGAACGGCTGGGAAGTATCGCATCCGATACGGGAAGCAGACGCTAGCTCATATCGTCCAAACGAATCAGCCCCTCGCGGAGCGCCAGCGTAGTGGCGGCCGATCGACTCGGCACATCCAGTTTCTCCAGGATGTTGCTGACGTGGGTGCGGGCTGTTCGGTAGCTGATGAAGAGCCGGTCACCGATCTCCCGGTCTGTCAAGCCAACCGCCACCAGTTGCAGCACTTCCAGCTCGCGCGGGGTCAACGGACGCCGCGCGCGACCCTGCAGCGGGGCAGCATCGCCGTGTTCGATGGTTTCCAGATGGGTGCGGGTCAGGGCGAGCGCAGGTTCGAGGGCAAGAAGCTCTCCTTCGCGATGAAGTTCGAGATAGCGTTCTGTCCCGAGCGCGGTACGGGCAAGCGCGCGCGCAGCGTCATAGATTGGACGCTCGGGAAAGGTCGACGGATTGCCCGTTTCCTCATTCAGGCGCTCTGCTGCTCCGAAGAGCAGCGCCCCGGCTTCGTGGTCACCAAGCTCGGAGAGCAGGCTTGCAGTGGCATCGATCGCTTCGGTCACGACTCCGATCAGACGAAAGGACGAACAAAGGTCGAGATATTCGCGAATCCGGCGGGCAGCGACGTGAATGGCCGGGGAAGCGCCGAACGAGATGGAACAGTCATCGGAGGATGAGGAAACCTTGCCTGGACGAGGCCGAATGTGATGCCGAAGTATCGCATTCCTCATGTGCCCGGTCTCCGACACGTCGCATCGCGAACCTCCCGTGTTCTGCCCTTGACAACGCAATCATATCTGTATAAAGTTATGAGGAACTCAAGTACATCGGCTGCACCTCCGATGGAGTTCGCAGAAACGACATCTGCCCGGCCGGGCAGCGCCCTCTCCCCGGTCGAACCCAACGAGAAATGCCGTGGCCACCTGGTCGCGGCATTTCTTGTTGTCTCGGGGTAGGATCACCCTATGGAACGCTTGTCCACGTTGCCGCTCGTGACCGGATCGCAAATGGCCGCGGTCGACCACGCGATGGTCGAGGTATGCGGACTCGAATTGCTGCAGGTGATGGAGATCGCGGGCCGGGCCGTTGCGCGCGTCGCGAGAATCCTGCAGCCTGCTGGTCCGGTGGCCGTGCTCTGTGGCAGCGGAGGAAATGGCGGCGACGGATTAGTTTGCGCGCGCCACCTGGCCGGGTGGGGGTTCGATGTGCGTTGTTGGCTGGTCAAGCCCGCCGACGAGTATCGCGGACTCGCAGCGCACAATCTGCACGTCTGTCAGAAGCTCGGCATGCCGATTGCTGGTCCGGCTGACCGAATCGATCTCAGCGACGTCGATCTCGTCATCGATGGGCTGTTTGGGTTCGGGTTGAGTGCCGCGCCCTCGGGCCGGGCCGCGGATCTCATAGCGGCGGCCAACCGTTCCCGAGCGCGCGTTTTGGCGATCGACATGCCGTCGGGCGTCGATGCGACGACTGGAGTCGCTTTTCCTTCGTCGATCGTCGCGGACGTCACACTCACCCTCGGGCTGCCCAAAGTTGGGCTGCTGGTCGAGGGCGGTCCGATTCACGCAGGGAGCGTCGTCGTGGCGGATATTGGAATCCCGGCCGCTGCCTACGCTGCGGCCGGGATTCCCGTGACATCGATATTCGATGCTGCTGAGTTCGTCACGCTCGATGGCCAGCCCTGGCCGTCCTAGCGGCGCGGCGCTCGGTATCCGGACGCCTCCGCATCGACCTCGGAGGCAAAGCAGACATCGGGGATCGTGCGATCGTAGTGCCCACTCTCGGGAACGTAGTAGATCATCGAGCTGGCCTTCGCCTTGACCGGGTGCGATTCCGGGCAATTGTGCGAACCATCGCCCCGCACCCAATCCGGATCGATGACCGGCTCAGGCTTGGGTTTGCGCGTGGATCGCGATTTCTTTGGAGCGGCCTGCGCCGCTTCGGTCTCGGGTTCCGGGAGATCGGGCTCAGCAGCCTCGAGTGTGTCGAGAATCTCATCGATTGCCGCTTCGGTCTCGATTTCGGCCTCGACGATCTCGTCGATGAGCTGCTCTTGCTCAGTCGGCGGTGCTCCGAGGTTGGCGAGATCGAGATCTTCCGTGGTCGAACTGGTCACCACGGTTTCGGCATTCCCGGCGTCGTCGGCAATTTGCACGATCGTCTCGGTTTCCCCTTCCACGCTCACTTCATGGATAGTGATCGTTTCTTCAGTGCCATCGACTGAAACACCGGTGACTTCCGAGCGCGATTCGACAACCGGAGCGGTACGCTGCGGAGTCACTGGCGATTCGCTCGCTTGTGGAGCCGTGTACGCCACACCAGTGGCTGCTGAAGATGGGGTGTAACGCAGCGCTTCTGCCCAGGCGGAATCGACATCGGTCTTCGCGCTCTTGTCGAGTCCGATTGCTTTGCGCAGCTTCTTTGCGAGCCAGCCTGAGATTCCCAGGAAGACTATGAGCCGCCATACCCAACTCAGCCGCATCAACCACTTGATGCGGCCAAGCGTGAGCCAAAAGATGAAAAACCGGACCAATCGAAACATCATGTTCGGGCCGCCTTGCTTTGCTGGTGATCGGACGATCGTGAATCGTCCGATGATGCTAGCACAGGGGCGCGGCGGTCATGCGGTCAAGCAACATCGATCCACCGGCGGAATGCGTTTTTTCAGGGATGGGCAACTACTTCCCGGACTCCGGACACCGGACTCCGGACCCCATTCACATCGCGCTCGGTGCTTCGATGGCAAGCAATCCCAGGCCGTTCGCGAGCGCCTGACGGGTAGCGTCCACCAACGCGAGCCGCGCGCTGCGCACTGGCTCCTGCGAGTGGATCACCGGGCAGGCATGGTAGAAGTCGTTGAACGATTTGGCGAGTTCATAGACATAATTGGCGATCAACAACGGCCGATACTGATCTGCTGAACGCTGCACTTCCTCTGGCAACGCGGCGATCTGCTGCAGCAGCGCGAGTTCTGCCGGATGGATCTCACCGAAATCGAGCGACAGTTCGCCCAGCGCGGCCTTGCCGACCGCCGCGTCGTGATCCCATCTGGCGTTTTCCAGAATGCGACAGGCGCGCGCATGGGCGTATTGGATGTATGGCGCGGCATGCCCATCGAATGAGAGCGCCTCGTCGAGGTCGAAAACGACGACCTTGCTGTTATCGCGCGCCAGCATCGTGTATTTGATGGAACCAATGCCGACCTGCCAGGCGACCTCGGATTTCGAGGACTCCGGAAGCTCAGGATTCTTCTCGTCGATGATTTCCCGCGCCCGTTGCAGCACTGCTTCCTTCACATCGTCATAGAGGGGGGCGCGTCCCTTGCGGGAGGAGATGACACCTTCTGGCAACGTGACGATTTCGTAGGGAAGGTGATATGCCTGTTTGGCCTGCTCGAATCCCCAGAGTTCGAGGATCTTGAAGATCTGCTTGAAATAGAGCGATTGGCGCACGTCGACGACCCAGACTGCCCGGTCGATCCCAAACTCCTCGAACTTTCGTTTGGTCAGCGCCAGGTCCTTGGTCGAATAGAGCGATGTGCCATCCGAGCGAAGGATGGGCAGCGTGCGGTAGACCGGGTCGGTCAGCCCGAGTTTTTCGTCGATCTTGACGACCGTCAAGCCGTCGCTGATCTCCGCCAATCCGGTTTCGACCAACTCCTTGACGATTTCCTTGCCGGGTTCTTCTACTTCGCTTTCGAAGAACCAGACGTCGAAATGCGCATCCAGCTCATCGAAGATGCGGCGGAAATCGGTCAGGCTCCATTCCCGTGTTTCCTGCCAGAGCGCCACCAGAGCCGGTTCTTGCGCTTCCCAGCGGGCAAACGTCTGACGGACTTCTTCTCGCCATGCGGGCACATGGGGCCACCATGCGATGTTCCGGTTGAGCTCTTCCCACCGGTCGAGCCGCTCGCCCGGTGTCATTTCCGGAGGAGCGATACCCTCGACCTCGACGTAGGGTTTTTCGTTTTCCAACTCCAGCCGGAGCTGTTGCCCCACGATTGGCCAGAACTTGACGATGGTGGAATCGTCCCGGAAGTCGGTGTCTTTCAGCTCCTGTCCAAAGGAGAAGCGGCCAAGCAGATAGGCGATGTCTTCGTTGTTCGCTTCTTCCCGCCAGAGGAGCTTGAGCAACCGGTCGATGGCCTCGACGAAGACCGGGTCGTCCTTGATGATCGATTGCAGGAACCCGATGACGTCTTTGCGATATTCCAGTCGCGCGTCCGATTCGGCGTAGACCTGACCGATCCAGGCGCCCCGCGATTCGATGTCCTTTGGCTCCTGACCGAGGTGGAACCGCTCATAGCACCAGAGGCACTTGATGACGTGCATGCCGATATCGCCAGGATACGTTGCTTCCATGACCGGATATCCGGCAGCAGCCAGGATGCGGCTGACCGATACGCCAAGCACGGAATTGCGCAGGTGTCCCACGTGGAAGACCTTGTGGGTGTTGGGCTGGGAATGCTCCACCATCACCCGTTCGGTCCTGGGCGCTCCGCGGCCATACGCATCGCCGCGTGTGAGCACTTCGCTCACCAGTCCGGAGGCAACGACCATCGGGTCGAAGGAGATGTTCACGTAGCCGTTGGCTGCGTCGACCGCGCCAAACGCGCCGCTGGCCCGCAATTCAGCGGCGATCTGCTCGGCCAGTTCGAGCGAGATCGCTCGAGCGCGCTCGCTGGTCAGCTTCTTGGCTTCTTTCTTCGAGAGTCCTTCGAGAGCGCCGGATCGCTCCAGCTCCGCTGCGGCGGCTTCCCCGGCGAGCGCGTGGCTGATCGATGAGGCCACACCCCAGGTGCCGGTGAAGGGTACTGGTCGGAGGTCGATTGGCCCGCGTGGAGTCAATCCCAACCCGGCAACGGCGCTTGCGATCGCGGTGCGGGCGCGCTCCTCGTATTCCGCGATCACGCCATTGGTTGCGAGTTGACTCATAGACTGTTGGCTCCTGGCCGGGTTGCCCGGCCCGCTCATGGGCGCAAATTGCGCCGCCGGAAGCTCCAGCGGCGCGACCCCAGATGTCTCGATCGGACGGGAACCGCCCGTTGATCAGGCGTCCCTGGTTTCTCTGCTGCCCCGGAAGAGCGAACTGAGTCCCAACAACGCCACAGCGCCACCAAAGATGGCGCCGATGAGCTGTTTCCAGCCAAGTCCCTCACCACCACCGCTGACGCCGATCGAATCGGCCAGCAGTGAAACCGCAGCCATCACGACTCCGCCGATAAAGGCGATCAGCCCAAGGATGCGGCTGGTGAGCGGTGTGCGAGCATTCCTGGTCACGACGTCAACTCCGAGAGAAATGCGGAGCCCGCCGGAAACTTCGTTACAATTGCCTGAAATCGGATGCGTGGCAATCTCGGCGGGGCATCGATGTCATCGCCGGATTGTAGCATTTTTGCATTGGCCTCCTCTTAGAGGAAGCCGATCTGCAAACGTGCTATGCTGCGCCGTATCGATCATGCTGCACTCCGCAAACCGGCGCACAAGCGTCGCTGATACGGTGTAGGATGCTGCAGTGCACGCCAAATGAAGCGGCTCGGTTGGGGCGAGTTCCGCGTCTTGGCGTCGAAAATCGGTAACCAATTCGAACGAGATGCTGCAGCGCGGCGCGAGTTCGTCGGACGTCGAGTAACCAGAACATCCGCAGCAGCCATCGGGTCGATGCGGGAAGGCACGGGAGGAGCAATGCACCGGGGATCAACAGGCGGCCGCCGACGAACGTTGACGCGCTTGATGACGCTGCTCGTCCTTGTCGCCGTGGCAGTCGGCGTGCTCTTGCCCGCGGTTGGCGCGGAGAGTCCCTACACAACGCTGTCACCGAAGTCGTCACAAGCCGACGATATCCAGTGGTTGTACAAACTTGTCTTCTTCCTGGCGCTCATCGTCTTCGTGGGCGTGCAGATCGCGATCGTCTATACCGTGCTGCGCTATCGCCGACGCGCCAATGACGAGCGGCCAGAGCAGTTGCATGGCAACAAGACGCTGGAAGTCATCTGGACCATCATCCCGGCTATCGTGCTTCTCGCGATCTTCATACCGACCGTGCGCACCATCTATGCCCATGCCGATGAGGTGGAGGAAGGCAATTTCACCGTTCAGGTGTATGCCAAGCAGTGGTGGTGGGAAGTCCACTACACCGATGACACGGGCGAGGCCGCCGGTGTGATCACCGCCAACGATATCGTGGTGCCGCAAGGCAAGAAGGTCGTCTTCGAACTCTTCTCGAACAATGTCATCCACTCCTTCTGGGTTCCGCAGCTATCGGGCAAGCTCGATGTGATGCCCGGGCACGAGAACAAGCTGCCAATCGACACGGACAACGTCGGTCTGTACTTCGGCCAGTGCGCTGAGTTCTGCGGCGATTCGCACGCGCTCATGCGCTTCAAGGTCATCGTGCAGCCGCAGGACGTCTTCGACCAATGGGCCGCCGGTTGGAAAGCGGGTCCGTCCGAAGCGTCCCAAGCCTTCGTGCCCGATGGAGATCTGACCAAGGTTCCCGCCGCGTTCGGACTCTGCCTTGCCTGCCATCAGGTCGAGGGCACCAATGCCACGATTGCGCCAGAAGGTCTGGAGGAAGAGCCGCTCACCGATACCGGCGAGATGGGCCCGGCCAAGTACGCTGGTCCAAACCTCACGCTCATGGGATGCCGCACCACGATCGCTGCTGGCGTGTTGCCAAATACCCCGGAGAACATGGCCAAGTGGCTGGACGATCCCGGCGCCATCAAACCGGGTGTCTACATGGGCGAAGTGATCGAGGACGGGACGCTCGATGATGCGCAGATTCAGGAGCTTGTCGATTATCTCGAGAGCTTGAAGCCGGCCGAAGGATGCCCCGAGATTCCGGTGCAACCAGGTGTCACGGAGCAGGTGACTCCGTCCAATCCCTAATCGGTACGATCGAGGAAGACCAGGCGTGTCCGGGGCGCGGGCGCGCGAGCAGAACCAGGAGTCAGGAGCGGAATCATGGCGTCGATCGCTCAACCACATAGCGTGGCGCAGCCAATCACCAAGCCGAATACCGGTCTATGGAGTTGGATAACCACGATCGACCACAAGCGCATCGGATTGATGTACGGCGTTTCCGCCTTCATCTTCCTGCTGCTGGGTGGCCTGGAAGCGCTGGTCATTCGCGCGCAGTTGGCCAAGCCAGAGAACGATCTGGTAAGCGCGCAGCGCTACAACGAGCTCTTCACGATGCACGGCACCACGATGATCTTCCTCGCGCTGATGCCGATGACATCTGCTTTTTTCAACTACATCATGCCGTTGCAGATAGGCGCCCGCGACGTTGCGTTCCCGCGATTGAACGCGTTCAGCTTCTGGGTCTTCCTGGCCGGCGCGATTGTTATCAACATTTCCTGGTTCTTCAACGAAGCGCCGAACCAGGGATGGTACGGCTACGCGCCGCTGACCGAGAAAACGTGGAATCCGGGCCGCAATGTCGACTTCTGGATGCTCGGCTTGCAGATTCTTGGTGTCGCGTCGATGGCGGCCTCGTTCAACTTCATCGTTACGATCTTCAATCTGCGCTGCCCGGGCATGAAGATGATGCGCATGCCCATCTTCACCTGGACGACCCTGATCGTTTCCCTGCTGATCGTCTTCTCATTCCCGGCAATTACGGTTGCCCTGCTGCTGCTGACCTTCGACCGCTTCGCTGGCACCGGCTTCTATGAAGCTGCCGCCGGTGGCGACCCGCTCCTCTGGCAGCACCTCTTCTGGGTGTTCGGCCATCCGGAGGTGTACATCCTGGTCTTGCCGGCATTCGGCATCGTCTCGGAAATCATTCCGGTCTTCTCGCGCAAGCCGCTCTTTGGTTACTCGGTCATGGTGTATGCCACGTGCGCCATCGCCTTCCTTGGCTTCGGCGTCTGGGCGCACCACATGTTCACGGTCGGCCTTGGCCCGACCGCCAATGCGATCTTCGCCGGCGGCACCATGCTGATCGCGATTCCGACTGGCGTGAAGATCTTCAACTGGGTCGGGACCATGTTCAAAGGGTCGCTCCAGTTCACAACCGCCATGCTGTTCGCGGTGGGACTCGTCTCGCAGTTCGTGATCGGCGGCCTGTCCGGTGTCATGCACGCGGTGGTGCCGGTCGACGCGCAGCAAAACGACTCGTACTTCATCATTGCGCACTTCCACTATGTCCTCTTCGGCGGAACCATGTTCGGTCTGCTGGCGGGCATCTACTACTGGGGACCGAAGTTCTCTGGAAAGCTGCTCGACGAGCGTATCGGCAAGTGGCACTTCTGGCTGACGTTCATCGGTTTCAACCTGACCTTCTTCCCCATGCATTTCCTCGGGTTGGCCGGGATGCCGCGCCGCTACTTCACCTATGCGGAAGACAGTGGCTGGGGCATGTGGAACGCGGTCGTCTCCTTCGGAGCGTTGGTGCTCGGATTCTCGTTCCTGGTCTTCCTCTGGAACGTTCTGAGGACGATTCGCCATGGCGAGCGCGCTTCTGCTGATCCGTGGGATGCCGCCACGCTGGAATGGGCGATCCCATCGCCGCCGCCGGTCTACAACTTCGCTGCAATCCCGACGGTGACGCATCGAGATCAGCTCTGGTGGGACAAGTACGGCGACGAGCATGGTCACGCGCATGTGCCGACCAGCGAAACGCCAACCACGGCGGAGATCCAGGCGCGTGCGAACGCTGCGCATCCGCATGTGCACCTGCCGAGCCCGAGCTACTTCCCACTTCTGGCAGCGTTGGGACTCTTCATCTTCGCAGTCGGGCTGCTCTTCCACGACCCGGCGATCACGATTGGCTTGTTGCATCTGCCGATCGTCGCCGCCGCTGGAGCGGGGCTCTTGATCATCTCTGTCTACGCATGGGCGTTCGAGCCGGCAGGCTAAGTTCGAGGAGGCCGGCTGGCGCCGCGATCGGCTGATCGCCGCGCCACTGGGAGAACCTGGAGGAAATCGCGTTGGCTCAAGCAGTTGCCACCCTTGATCACGCACATGGGGCCGGAGACATCGGGCATGGCGAGCATGCCGATCACCCGCCTTCTTCGACCGGTCTGGACAGCCGAAAGCTGCTGATGTGGCTCTTCCTGGCGTCAGACTGCATGTTCTTCGGTTCGTTGATCGCGATGTACATGATCTATCGCGGCGACGCCGAGCGCATGTTCGAAGCCGGACAGGGTGTCGGCCCGGTACCGCATGAGATTCTCGACATCCCCTACACCTCTATCAGCGCATTCGTGCTGCTGATGAGCTCGCTGACCATGGTGCTTGCGCTGGCGTCGATTCAGCGTGGCAATCAGCGCGGTTTGCGTATCTGGCTCGGCGCCACTGCCGCGCTCGGGCTGGTCTTCCTTGGCGGTCAGTTCTTCGAGTTCACCTCGTTCTATCACGAGGGGCTCGGCCTGACGACCAACATCTTCAGCATGTCGTTCTTCACGCTCACCGGTTTCCATGGCGCCCACGTCACCATCGGGGTCATTTGGCTCATCTCGCTGGTGATCGTGTCGCTGCGTGGCGGCGTCCGGCAGGATCAGTCGATGAACGTGGAGATCGCTGGTCTCTATTGGCACTTCGTCGACATCGTCTGGATCGTCATTTTCACCCTGGTCTACTTGATCCCGTACGACAAGGTCGAAACGGTGACGCACGAAGCGGAACAAGGGTTCCGGCTGATCGGATTGGGATAGGGAGAGCGACTGATGGCCGATCACGCAATGGTGGTTCCCCACGAGGATGAGGGGCAGGAGCACCTGACCCAGGCAATGTATGTGAAGATCGCGCTCGTGCTGGTGGCGATCACCAGCGCCGAAGTGGCGATCTACTACATCCAGTGGTTCCATGACAGCGGCGCCCTGGTTCCGGCTCTGGCAATCATGTCGCTGGCGAAGTTCATCATCGTCATCAGCTACTACATGCATCTCAAGGTCGACGATCACCGGTACCGCTACATCTTCATCTGCGGATTGATTCTGGCGGCTGCCATTGTTGCGGCCCTGGTCGCGCTCATGCGCACGCACCAGATCGACTATGCCCTGCGCTTGATCGCCGGCGCCGATCACTGATGCGCTTCCCGCGCCGCGCGGGTAATTGCTCTCGCGGCGCGCCGTGTCTCACATGTCCAGCTTCGATTTCGTTCCATTGCACACAGGGGTTCCTCCGACCGGGTGGCTGCACAGCGACTGGTCGCCGGAACCCATGGTCGTTTTGAGCTCATTCGCGCTCGCGGCCCTCTATATCCTCTGGACCGGTCCGCTCAATCGGCGGCGCCCAGGGAGCGAAGAGCGCAAGACCACTGGCAGGCAGACCGCGTCGTTTCTGCTCGGATGCCTTGCCTATCTGATCGCCCTTAGCCCTCCGCTCGACGACTGGTCGGACTTCTATCTGCTAACGGCGCACATGTTTCAGCACATGATCATCATGTTCGTGGTGGCGCCGCTCTTCCTGGTCGGCATCCCGGCATGGGTGCTCCAGCCGCTTGCGAACAATCGCTTCACGAACAGGATCGGTTGGTCCCTCACACGGCCGATCGTTGCGGCGATCGTTTCGACGTTCATCGTGGTGGTCTGGCATTTCCCGGGGACCTATGATGCGGCCCTGAGGCATGAACCGATCCATATCGCGCAACATGCCTCGTTCCTCATTGCGGCTTTGCTCGCGTGGTGGCCCGTGTTGGGACCGTTGCCCGCCTGGCCGAAGATCCAGTCGCCTCCGTTGCAGTGCCTCTATCTCTTTCTCTATAGCCTGCCGGCTGGCTTGGTCGGCGCCTTTATCACGATGTCCGCCCCTGGCTTCTACGACTACTACGCCAGCGTCCCGCGCATCTTCGGCATCGATCTGGAAATGGATCAGCAACTTGCCGGACTGATGATGTGGGTCGGGGGCAGCATCATCTATCTGCTCTGGATCACCTATATCTTCCTCTCCTGGGCTGGTCGGGAGGAAGCCGCTGACAGAGAGCAGCGTCCCGGCCCTCCGCCGGGCGCGCCGGTCGGCGTCGAAGGAGCCTAGTTGCGCTATGTCGCTCTCCTGGCGCTCGGTCGCGGCGAAGTTCCCGGCATCGGAAGTGCGTACCAGCGAAACCCTCGCCAAGGACGAGAATTTCGATGGCTTGCCGGTGCGTGGCTTCCTCTGGACGCTGTTCGTCTTCAAGATGGCCACCGTGGCAGTCATCTTCTGGGCCGCGGGCGGTTCCGGCGAAGCCGGCATCTTGCTTTCCGCGACGACCTGGCCGTGGCTTATCATTCCCGGCATCGTGCTCTTTGGCTGGCTTGCATTCCATTTCCGACTTCGTCGCGTTCGTGCCCGGCGGCATGTGTATCAGCAGGCAGAATGGATGGTCGGCGAACGTGAGACAATGGGCGTAAGCGCAGGCCCAGGCGATTGGGACGTGTGAGAAGGGGAGTTGACGGTTGGGACACTATGTAGCAGTACGCTGGATCCGTCCGGCGATCGTCGGCATCATCGCCGCTTCGATCACCGGTGTGCTCATCTATTCGATTGGGCATCTCCTGCTTCACTTCGCCGATCACTCGATCACCGATGAGCTTCAGCGAAAAGAGCTCTGGATCGGTCTGATCCTCACGGTCGGAATCCTGGCGGTCGCGGCATTCCTGGCCACGCGTCCGGCTGGCGCCCTCGGTCCGCTGGACAAGCCGGTCGCGATTGGCAAGACGCCAATGGCCGGCGAGCTTAGCCTCGCGCCCGTGCCCCTGAGCGCCAAGTACGGTCCGGAAGGCACCGTCGCCGATCTCGCTCCTGGCTACACGCTCTATGCCCGCAACGGCGCTTTCGCCGACACGATCGACGTCATGAAGAGCGTCGAGGATGTCGGTGGCATCCAGCGTACGCTCATCTATGCCAAGGGGCTGTATGGCGGGCAGGACGAGCTCTGGATTCCCATCGAGGCCGTTTCGGGAGTCTATCCAGAGAGTAAGTCGGCGTTCCTGGCAATTGCTGGGGACGAAGCAGAGACCTTCGGCTGGAACCGTCCTCCAGTCAGCTTCTCGCGCCTCGACCGACCGAAGGAAAAACCGCTCTACTAGGAGTTGGCAGCGCTCGCGCAATGGCACGCTGACCGAAGCAGTCGATCAGGCGTTCGCGCGCAGCAAACAACGATCCGGGATCAGCGAGCGTGACCGATCGGAGCAACGCAACATTCGACTACATCGTCGTTGGCGGTGGGACGGCTGGCTGCATCATTGCCAGCCGTCTTTCGTCTCGTCCCGGCGTGCGTGTCGCGCTGGTCGAAGCTGGTGAAGACACGCCGCCCGGGCACACCGACGACGTCATTTGGGACAGCTATCCCATCGTGGCCTATTTCGATCCACGGCATCACTGGCGGGATCTGCGCGTTTTCTATGGCGAGGCCCCCGACGGCGACCGGGAAACGCGTGGTGTCTTCCGCTACGAACAGGCCAAGGTGATGGGCGGCGGCTCGTCCATCAACGGCATGATGGCCAACCAGGGCGCGCCAGGTGACTACGACGAGTGGGCAGCCGCCGGAGCAACCGGCTGGGATTGGGAAGGCGTGCTTCCCTATTTCCGCAAGCTCGAACGCGATCTCGACTTTCCAACCGAACGACATGGCGCCAGGGGGCCGATCCCGATTCGACGCGTACCGGAATCCGAATGGCCGGAATTCAGCCGTGTTGCGGGTCGGGCGCTTGCGCGTGCCGGTTTCGCCCGAATCGATGACCAGAACGACGAGTTCGAACCGGGCTATTTCCCGATAACTATCAACAACGAGCATGATCGCCGGGTTTCGACCGCTGCTGGTTACCTCGACGCCGATGTTCGCCAGCGCCCCAATCTCACCATTTTCGACAACACGGAAGCGCGCCGGGTCTGTTTCGATGGCGTGCGGGTAACCGGTGTCGAAGTGCAGCGCGCGGATGGAGCGATCGAAATCCTCCCGGCCAACGAGGTTGTTCTTGCTGCGGGAGCGTTGCACACTCCGGCACTGATGCTCCGATCGGGCGTCGGGCCGGCTGGTGAGCTGACCGCGCTTGGCATACCGGTCGTGGCCGACCGCCCTGGCGTGGGCCGCAATCTGCAAGAGCATCCCCAGATTGCCGTGACCGCCCTGTTGGAGCCCCATGCGCGCCAGCACTGGGAGCAGCGCCGGCATATCTTCGCGGGATTCCGCTATTCGTCCGAAGTCGACGGATGTGACGACGTCGACATGTACGGTGTCGTCGTGAACCGAGGAGCCTGGCATTCGCTTGGGCAGAAACTGGGCGGTTTCCTGATCTGGGTCAACAAAGCGTATTCCAAGGGTCGGGTGACCCTCGTCTCCGCCGACCCTGCCGTCGAACCGCGCGTTGAGTTCGCCTTCCTCAGCGATGAGCGGGACGCGCTGCGCTTGTGCGACGGCTTGCGGCGACTCGCCGCCCTCTACCGCGATCCGGAGATGGAGCGGGCAACGTTTGCTCCATTCGCAACCAGCTACACCGAGCGCTCGCGCGATCTTGCCATCGTCTCCGATGAGACCGAGACTCGCCTGCGGCCGATTGCGGATCGACTGGACGATCCGTCCTCCGACCGATTGTCAGTGATGACGAGTTCGGTCGCGACTGGCCCCGATCTCTTCGCGCTGGTCGAAGACCCTGCTGCGCTCGAGGCGTTTGTGCGTGAGCGGGCGCATGGCACCTGGCATTGTTGCGGCACTGCCCGCATGGGCGCGGTTGACGACCCGCTGGCTGTGACCGATCCCGCCGGACGTGTCTACGGTGTGACGGGACTGCGGGTCGGAGACGCGTCTTTGATGCCATCCGTTCCACGCGCAAACACCAACCTGCCGGTCATGATGATCGGGGAGAAAATCGCCGACGCCATCTGAATGGAGCGAGTTCGATGCGATTCGACCGCATGATCACTGCCGTGGAAGCGCATGCCGGTGGAGAGCCGGGGCGGGTCATCACCGGTGGGATCATCGATGTCCCGGGCGCAACCATGTTCGCCAAGATGCAGCATCTGCAGCAGCATCGGGACGAGATCCGCAAGCTGATGCTGCGCGAGCCGCGTGGCTACCCGGGACTCTGCTGCAACATCCTGTTGCCACCTACGGAACCCAGCGCTGACGCCGGGTTCGTGATCATGGAGCAGGTCGAGTATCCGCCCATGTCGGGCTCGAACACCATTTGCGTGACCACCGTGCTGCTGGAAGCGGGCATTCTTCCAATGCACGAACCCGAAACCCGTCTCACACTGGAAGCCCCGGCTGGATTGATCGACGTGGTGGCGACCTGCGCGAACGGCAAGGTCACCGGAGTCACGTTTCAGAATCGGCCGGCATTTGCCGCGTATCTGGATACCGAGATCGACGTCCCCACGCTCGGCCGGATCGTGGTGGATGTGGCCTATGGAGGCATGTGGTACGTCATCGTCGATGCCTCACAGGTTGGCCTGGAGATCGTTCCTGCAAAGGGCGCCGACATCGTGCGGCTCGGAGAGTTGATCAAGGGAGCTGCCCGCGAACAGCTCCCGGCCGTCCATCCGGAGAACCCGGATATTGCCGGAATCAGCATTCTCGAGTTCACCGCTCCCCCGACGTTGCCAGGCGCCGATGCAAAGAACACGGTCGTCATTTCGACTGGCTCGTTCGATTGGGACGATCCTTCGACCTGGACCGGCGTGCTCGACCGGTCCGCTTGCGGCACGGGCACGTGCGCGCGCATGGCGGTCATGCACGCCAAGGGCCAACTCTCGCTCGATCAGGACTTCGTCCACGAGAGCATCATGGGCACTACGTTCACCGGCCGCCTGATCGAAGAGTGCACGGTTGGCCCATACTCCGCGGTCGTCCCGACCATCACGGGGCAGGCCTGGATCTATGGCCTTTCGACCTACCTGGTCGACCCCTCCGATCCGTTCCAGGAGGGATTCACGATTGGTGATCTTTGGGGCGGTGTCGATTAGTGAGGAGATGCTTCCCGGAATCGCGGTTGCGCGCGCCTAACTGGCCGGCAGTTCGTCGTTTTCCTGCCTTCGGGATTCGAATGGGCGCGGCGCGAAGAGGCTGACGACAATCATTCCAATCGCAAGCACCGGGAGCAAGAGCAGCGCTCGTTCGAACGACCCAGTCGCGTCCTTGATTGCCCCGCCAATCACCGGGCCAGCTGCCGAGGCAAGGTACCCCACGCACAGCACCATCCCGGCGGCGAGTCCGGTCTTGCCAGGTGGCGCAACGTCCACCGGCATCAGCAGTCCCATTCCAAAGAGCCCGGCGACACCGAATCCGCTCAGCACTGGCCAGATCCACATGACGCCGGACGCCGTCGGGGCCATAGCGAGTCCGGCCGTCCCGAGCAGCAGCGTCACCGATGCCAGCATCGTGGGGATCTTGCGCGAGCCGATCCGGTCCGAGAGGAGCGGCAAGCCCACCATCGCAGGGAAGGTCGAAATGTTGTAAAGCGCGAAGAGGATTCCAGCGGTATCCCCGGAGAGACCGTCGTCCTGGTAGACCGAGGGGAGCCACGCAAGCAACAGGTAATACGCGAGTCCCTGCCCTGAGAAGATGAGGGTCACGATCCAGACCTTGCGGTCGCGCCAGGGGCTCCAGCGAGCCAATGCGCCGACCGATGGAGAGGGCGCCCCGGACGCAGTTGCCTGGGTCGCGGGAACCGACCAGTAACGCAACCCAACGACCCATATGGCGAGGCCAATTCCGGCCACGCCGCCCCAGACCGCAAGCGGAATACGCCAGCGCGATGCATCGTCGGAGAAGTCCATCAGCACCGGGGTGAGGAACGATGCCACCACCGAACCAAGAAAGAAGCCGCCCGCATAGACCCCGGTGGCGAGCCCGGCATTCCGGGGATAGAGGGCCAAACCCAGCCGAGGAAGGCCCGGTTGTGCTATACCGATTCCGATTCCGAAGAAAGCGGTGAACAGCACGAGCATCGGAAATGCGTTTGCTGCCGCCCGGAGTCCGCCGGCAAGCGCCACCAACGCCAACCCGGTCGTCAAAATGGCGCGCGCGCCGAACCGATCGACCAGTCGCCCGCCTGGCAACGCGGCAAGCCCCATCAACGCGGTGGGCAATGCGACCAGCAGGCTGCTTTCGGTGTGAGAGAGATGCAGGTTTTCGGTCACGTCGGGCAGGAGCGGCCCGACGCCTATCAATCCGGTTCGCAGATTGAACGCGACCAGGCTCAACAACCCGAGCGCCAGTGTGGCGTGACGCGCGGCGCCCTCGGGCGCGCGCGCCTCGGTTCGACTGCGGAGATTCGACGGTAGTGCTACGACGGGCTCCTGCCACTTCGGACAACGTACCGCATTCTAGGCGCGCGGAGGGATCGCGTGTCTGAACGCATCCCGCCGGGGAAAACGCCGCCCCCCGGCAAAGTCCCTCCGCGCAAGAAATCGCCGAGCGGGTCGAATGCGACCAGGCGGCCGGCAAACACGCCAGCACCCGGGAAAGTTCCGCCGTCGGTCGCTCGTCGCGGCCAGCGATCACGCCCGTCCGGAGTGCTGCTGGCTGGCATCGCCGGTATCTTTGGCATTCTCCTGGTCGCCATCGCGGTTTGGGTGACAAGGGGCGGCGCCGAACCGCCGCCCGAAGTGGCGCAAAGCCTGAAGGAGACGCCATCGGGCGTCGTCGATGTCGATGCGACCACCGTGCCGCCTACGCCAATCCCATCGCCCACGTTTCCACCGGAGGACACTCCCACGGTTGGCCCCACGCAGCCCGAGGGCGTCTGCAATCCGCTCTGCCTGGCGCGCATGCCGGCTGGACCGGAGACCGACGCGTTCCTGGCCGAGTTCGGAGCCAAACCGACCTACGAGCACGATGCCCATACCTGGTTGAGTCTCGACAACCGCATGCTCGCCCAACTGGAGCAGGAAGGGCGGGAGTTCACGTTGGTCGAAGGGGTTGCTGACACCGCGCGGCTGTACGTCATGCGTTTGCCCGAGGGCGTCGATCGTTCGTGGGTGGACGATATGGGCACCGTGGTCGACGGGGCGGACAATCAGTTCATTGTCGATATTCCCGGGCCGCCGCCGTATGTCCGCGATTTGATCGACATGGGCATCTCCATCGAGAAGCTGCCGCCACTCTTGCCAGTCATTTCACCGAAGACCGACAAACCGGAGATTTCCGATCCGGGGGCGCCCGCCGAGAGTGTGAGCGTGCAGCAGCTCAAGCAGCGCATCATCGATTTGCAGGCGATGGGGTCGGCAGACGGCGAGCTCGGAAGCCGGGAGTACTCCCAGCCGGGCAATGTCCAAACCGCGGAGTACATCTATCGTCGCCTCGCCAGCTATGGACTGAATGTCTGGTATGAGGATTTCATCGGCGACAACGGGCGCCTGCTGCTCAATGTGGTGGGGGAGATTCCCGGCGCAGATCCCAGCAAGATCTATCTCATGACCGCGCATTTCGACACTGTCGCCGATGACACGAAGAACCCCGTGCTCGCTCCGGGCGCGCTCGACAATGGCACGGGAGTGGCCGTCTTGCTGGAAACAGCGCGGGCGCTCTCGGACTATCAGTTGCAGCATCCGGTGCATTTCGCGTTCTTCAACGCCGAGGAATACGCCATGCAGGGTGCGCATGCTTTTGCTCTGCACGCCACCACGGTCGAATCCCGCCAGTATGCGGGCGCGTTCAATGTCGATTCGGTTGGCGCGTCGTTGCAGCAGAACCAGCTCTATGTGAATGCCGCCAACACCGCCTCAGCCTATCTCTCGAGTCTGCTCGCCGATGTCAACGACCGTTGGGGGCTTGGGGTCGCCGTTTGGCCATCGACCAGCGACAAGATCAAAGCCGACGAACAAGAGCTCAACAACTTTGGCATTCCGGCGGTGATGGTGGGCGCCGTGCTGTACGGCGATCCGATGATCAACAAGTCGACCGATACCATCGAGCAGATCGACATGTGGTACCTGCAAGCAGTGGGGCAACTGATGACTATTGCCATGTCCACGCTCGTCATGCAGGGAACCTGATCGTGCCGACCTCCGCTCAGCGCCGGGTCCGTGCCGAGGTGACTGCCTGGGCGCGACAGCGCGTATCCGATCCCGGCACTGTCTTTCTCGATACGGAAACTACCGGACTCGGGGCTGGTGCAGAGATCATCGATCTGGCAGTGGTCGATGTGGCCGGCAATGTGCTGATCGACACGCTCATTGCGCCATCGGCGCCAGTGCCGCCGGAAACGACGCGCGTGCATGGGTTGGTCGATGCCGACCTGGCCGGCGCCCCGAGCTGGATCGAGATCTATCCAGTTGTCTCGGAGTTGATCCGGGAGCGGCCAATCGTGGTTTACAACGCCGCATTCGATCGGCGCATGATCGCCGGGTGCTGCGCTGCGGCCGGGTTTCCCGACGAGGAGCGCGATTGGCATTGCGCCATGTTGCACTATGCGCGCTTTGCCGGAGTGCGCTCAAGCGACCATCGGAATCGATACCGGTTCCACAAGCTTTCCGATGCGCTCGCCAGTTTCGACTTGCCTGCCGGTGGGCACCGGGCTCGGTCGGACGCCATGGCGTGCCGCAATCTGGTAGTGGCGCTGGCGCATATCGACGTTCCCGCCCAGAGCGATCCCGCTTTCGCCTCCTCGTTGCTCGGTCCAATGTGAGCTTCCGCGGAAGCAGACGGCGTCTATTCCGAGTGATATACTCGGAATTGTTCGTTTCTTCGTGGCCGCCGTCAACCGTGCCCGGCGGTCGAATGAATTCACAAGGAGCGCAGGATGTCGAGGTTTCGCCGGCTTGGCGCCGGGATCGCGTTGACGCTGGTCACTACGTTGTCGTTCGTGCCCATCGTCTCCGCGCAGGAGGCAACTCCGGATGTGGCGCCGGTCGCCGTCGAGGACCTGGAGCTTTCCGGTATCAAGACCTACCTGACCGAGCATGTCGACGCCGTGGTTGCCGGCAATGCGATTCTGCTGGAAATGGCGCAGAGGTACTACGAACTAGCCGAGGCCAGCAACTTCGACTACCAGGCCATGTGGGACCAATCTGGCAGCGCGCTTGCGGCCGATATCGAGCAGGCGCGGGAAGTCTGGATCACCCAATCGAGCGGCAACTATGAACTCTCGGAAGGGATCGTTGCCGGAGTCCCGTCGCTGACGTATTACGACCTCTTGCTCGATGCCGGTCCGAGCGGGGAAGAAGACCCCGCCAACGCGCTCGACAACGAAGTCACCCTGCCCGACGGCACGGTGCTCTCCCGGCCCGGCAGCTTCTACCATCACCTGACCGAGCCGGCCCTGTGGGGCACCGATCCCGAGCATGTCGGGCTCGCGGTCGATTTCGATGGCAATGGCACGATCGAAATCGGCGAAGCGTTGCCGGACGCGAACTTCCTGCTCGGCACCATGCAGGGTCTCAACCAGGCGGGGCTCGACCTGCAAGCAGCCGTCTCCGAGTGGACCCCGAACCCGCAGGACGCGTTCACCGCGCTGCTCACCATGGTTCCGACCATGAATGGCTATTTCGATGACTGGAAGAACTCGCCGTTCATCCTGGGGCAGGACTCCACCGCCGAATCTTTCGTCGCGGTCAGCCGTCTGGTGGACGTCGCGGGAATCCTGAACGGTCTGCTCGTCACGTACGACAATGTGAAGCCGGCGGTGGTGACCGTGAATCCTGAGCTGGCCGCGCAGATCGACACCGGTCTCGACGAGATGATGGCATTCGTCACCGATATCCATGCGCAGGAAGACTCCGGCACGCGCTTCACGCCAGAGCAGGCCGATATCTTCGCAGGACAGATCGAAGAGATGTCCGCCGCGGTTGCCGGTCAGGTCACCCAGGCAATGGCGTTGCTCGGCATCGAGCCAGCGAGCTGATTCGCGCGGTCCTGGAGGCACAACCTCGTCTTGCACAAATGTGCGTGTGAGACGAGGTTCCTGGCTCACGACGTTCAGAGGCACTGAAATGAACCGCATGGCACGCGTGATCAGCGCATTCGGAATCCTCGGTCTGGTCGTTCTGACCGTTCTTTCCGCATGCATTCCAGCCGCCGCTCAGGAACCGGGTGCGACCCCGTCGCTCCTGGCGCACGACCTGAACAGCGGTGTTTTTACCGCCCAATCGCAGCTGCTCCTTGGCAATCAGGACGCTGCGTATGCTGGTCTCGACGAAGCAGACGCGGCTCTGGCTGCGCTTGCCCCGATGATTGCCAACGACCCGGAGATCCAGGCAGAACTTAGCGGCTATCTCTCCGATGCGCGTACCGCGGTAGGGGACGAGGACAATGTGGCCCTGGCGGTCGCCAAAGGAAGCATTTCCACTGGCTTGCTGCGCGCCGCCTATCAGGAGACCATCCTGGCGGTCCAGGGCGGCGATCTCGACACGGCCGCCGCGTGGCTGCTGGTGCGCGAGTACCGTCCGACGACCAAGTTCTCTCGACCCAACGCCAAGGCCACCACAGCCCTGGAGGAACTGCGTTCTGGCAACATCACCACCGAGGACGCCGTCGTTGCGATCTCTGCCGACTTGCTCGACGCCTATCAGGGACAGCTCGACGCGTTCGTAGCCGACGCCGTCCAGGCCGAGAAGAGCGGCTATGCGGTCAGTCAGGCCGAATCAGCCGCGCGTGCGAATGGCTATTGGCAGATTGTCGCTCCCGCGTACGAAACACAGAATGGCGCCGAGGCTCGCGCCGCGGTCGACCAGACCTTCGCTGCTCTGGTTGCCACTTCGATCTCCGGAGAAACCGAAGCCTTCGAGAAGAGCGTCGCCGATGCGCAAACGGTGCTCGCCCAGTTTCGCGCCGCGCCGATGACGGACGCCGAGCAATCCGAGCGTGCCCACCAGCTCATCCAGTTCCTGGGACTCATTCCGGTCGAATACAAGCGAGGCGTGAGCGGCACCGAGGTCAAGATCCCACTGGAGATCGAAGAGGCCAAGGCATTCTCGGAGGCCGCGACGGCCGCATTCGCCGATATCCGTCCGGCGCTCAACCAGCTCGACCCGGTGGCCACGAGCCGGATTGCCGAGGCGCTGCGTACCCTCGACGAGCAGGTGTCCGAGGCACGAGCCAAGACGAATGTCGTCGAAGCGGGCGTGATCGAAGATGCGGTGAAGTCGCTCGAAGAGCAATTGCGCCAGATCTACCCGACCGAATGGAATGAATCGTCCAGTACGGCCGATTTCGACGTCGTCTCCACGTTGCTCGAGCAGGTGCTGGCCGCGACGGCGGCTGGGCAGTACCAGCAGGCCGAGTCGGCTCGGCTGCAGGCGTATGCCGTATTCGAGACCGGGCCGGAAAAGCACCTGCTCGGATTCGCTCCCCGGCTGGCGCAGGAAACCGAGGCGCTCTTCTGGACTGGCAACGGTGACACGCGGGGATTGCAAGTCGCGATCGACGACCATGCGCCGGTTGCCGAGATTCAAACCATCCTGGCCGAGTTGCAGAAGACACTCGAGGAAGGGAAACAACGCCTCGGCGCGGACCGTCCCGGCGACGCCTCGATCATCTTCAATTCCGCCACTATCGTGTTCCGGGAAGGACTGGAAGGCATCCTGATCCTTGCATCGCTTCTGGCGAGCATGATCGGCGCGAACCGCATCTACAAGAAACCGCTCGTGGTAGGGGCGTTTGGCGCGTTTGTCGCAACGGCGGTTCTCTTCTTCCTGGCCCGAACCGTGCTCGTTTCGCTTGGACAGTACGGGGAAAAGCTGGAAGCGATCGTTTCCTTGATCGCCATTGCGGTCTTGCTCATCGTGATGAACTGGTTTTTCCACAAGGTCTACTGGACCAAGTGGATCGCGCATCACCACCAGAAACGGCGCATGCTCATTGGCGGCGCGGCTGGTCAGTTCCTTGGATTGGCGCTGCTTGGATTCACCAGTGTCTTCCGGGAAGGGGCGGAAACAGTGCTCTTCCTGCAAGCGATGGTGCTCGATGCCGGCACCTGGACGGTCTTGAAGGGCGTGGCGCTCGGGCTGGCAGGCGTGGCTGTGGTTGGCGCGTTGGTCTTCTTCATGCAGGCCAAGTTGCCGCACAAGAAGATGCTCATCGTGACTGGTTTCATGATCGCCTTCGTGCTGGTCACCATGGTGGGCAATACGGTGCACGTTCTGCAGGTCGTCGGTTGGATGCCGATCACGCCCATCGAGAATCTGGTGCTGCCGTACTGGACCGGTGTCTGGCTTGGGCTGTATGCGACCTGGGAAGGGATCATCGCCCAGCTCATCGCGATCATCTTCGTCTTCGGTTCCTATTTCGCCGCTGAGTGGTCGCACGATCGCTCGCAGCGCGCCAGGCTGGAAGCGTCCATGTCGGCCCAGGCCGGGTCCGGAGTCCTGAGCCCGGAGACCTGAGACAGAGCGAACCCAACGAGATGCTCGAGAGGGCCGCGCGACCTGCCGCGCGGCCCTCTTTGCGTTCTGTTGCCGAGCGCTTTCTCGGGCAGGGCGGTCCATTCTCGATCTGGTTCGCACCGCCCGATGATCCAACCGCAGGCGATCTGCGTACCCATTCCAACGCGACGGGAGGGCCGCCGCAGGAAGGTATCGCCGGGAAAGCCCGGCAGGAGATGAACCCGAATGCTCACCGTTTCTCGTTCGATCCGTGCATGGTCGGTTCTCACCGCAGCGCTGCTGCTATCGCTTGGCATTGTGTTCTTGCCAGGCAATGCTGCTGCGCAGGACATGGCCATGGCTTCTCACCCGGCCCATATCCATTCCGGCACCTGTGCCGAACTGGGCGATGTCGTCTTCCCGCTCAGCGACGTGAGCAGCACCATGATGATGGATGGCACTCCCATGGCCATGGGCGACATGATGGGCGCGACGGACGCCATTCCGGTCGAGGCGAGCGTTACCACCGTCGCGGCAGCGCTTGCTGATATCGTCTCCGGTGGCCATGCCATCAACATTCACGAATCCGCCGAGAACATCGGCAACTACATCGCCTGCGGCAACATTGGTGGCACCATGATGGGCGCGTCCGATCTCGCCATCGGTCTCGCCACGCTCAACGATTCGGGCTACTCCGGCGTTGCCACGTTGCACGACAACGGCGATGGCACCACGACGGTCACGGTCTATCTCACGCACGCCGGCGGTATGATGTAGGTTCACCTGTCGCAATCGAAGTCACGCTGCGGAGGATCGGGGATAACCCGATCCTCCGTTTGTTTTCAGCCCATCTCATTCTCAGGAATGCCCAAATGCCGAAGATACTTCGGAATCCTTTGCATTCTGCCGGGTATCCGCTCTGCAACCTCTCCATCTCGCACAACATTTGGTCGAATTGCCCGAAATTCCTCACCGATCCGCGCCTGTTCAGGTGTAGAATGCTCCCGTGCACGCAACACCGGCGTTCTGTGCTTTGCACCTTGTGTTCTGGTAGGCGCGTGCGGAATGAGCTTTCCCGATGTGGCGCGACAAACCGGAGCCAGCAACTCCACGCGTCAAACACTCAGGTGGTACGAGGATGTCCGACATCGCAGCGTTTTACGGGCCGAACGCCGGCTACGTGTTGGAGCTCTACGAGCAGTACCTCGAGGATCCCGATTCGGTCGGCCCTCGCTGGCAGACCTACTTTGCTGAGTTCAAACCTGAACTTCCTGTTTCGGCCAATGGCCATGCTGTCGTGGCAACCGCGCCAGTTGCGCCCGCTGCCAATCTGGAGAAGGTGGTGGCCGCGGCAGCGCTTGCCCAGGCGATTCGCGAGTATGGCCATCTCGACGCCAATATCGATCCGCTCGGGCGTCCTGTCGCGGAGAACCTCGATCTCGAGCTTTCGACGTACGACCTGACCGAGGCCGATTTGCGCGCGCTGCCGGCCATGGTCGTCGGTGGCGACGTGGCGATCGACAGCGCGAATGCCGCTGATGCCCTGCAGAAACTGCGTGACATCTACACCGGCTCGACCGGATTCGATTTCGACCATGTTCATTTGCCGGCCGAGCGCGCCTGGCTGACCGAAGCGGTCGAGTCGCAACGTTTCGCCCAACCGATGGAGCGTTCGGCGCGCCGGGCGCTTCTGCGCCGGCTGACGGATGTCGAGGCCTTCGAGCGCTTCCTGCACCAGACCTATCTGGGGCAGAAGCGCTTTTCTATCGAAGGAACCGACATGCTGGTGCCCATGCTGGACGAAATCGTCCTGGCAGCCGCGGGCGACGGCGTGCGGGAAGTCATCTTCGGCATGGCCCATCGTGGCCGCCTGAACGTGATGACCCACGTGCTCGGGAAGCCGTATCAGGCCATCATCGCGGCGTTCGAAGGCGCCAAGTGGCGTCCGAAGCAGGACGAGAACGACCCCGCCCAGCAGTTCTCTGGCGATGTGAAATACCACCTCGGCGCGCGCTTGCTTCGCGGCGAACAGGGCCACATGGTCGAGGTGCCGCTGGCGCTCGCCCCGAACCCCAGTCATCTCGAAGCGGTCAACCCCGTGGTCGAGGGCATGGTCCGCGCGTTGCAGGATGTCACCGACAAGCCAGGCAAACCGGTGCGGGACAACAAAGCGGGCATGGCCATTCTCATCCATGGCGATGCGGCCTTCCCCGGACAGGGTGTGGTGGCGGAAACGCTCAATCTCTCGGCGCTGCCTGGATACACCACCGGTGGCACGATTCACATCATCGCCAACAACCAGGTCGGGTTCACGACATCGCCCAGCGACTCCCGTTCCACCCGATACGCAGGCGACCTCGCCAAAGGCTTCGAGATTCCGGTGTTGCATGTCAATGCCGATGATCCGGAAGCCTGCCTGGCGGCTGTCCGCATGGCGATCGAGTATCGAGACACATTCGGCAAGGACTTCCTGGTCGATCTGGTCGGCTACCGCCGTTGGGGTCACAACGAAGGCGATGAGCCATCGTTCACCCAGCCGGAGATGTACAAGATCATCGACAAGCATCCAACGGTGCGTGAGCTCTTCGCGCGCCAATTGGCGGAGGAGGGTGCGGTCGCTGCGGGCGAAGCCGACACCATGCTCCAGAGCGCGCTCGATCACCTGGCCGGCATTCGCCGCTCGGTTACCGACGGCACCGCGAACCTGAACGAGGATGTGCCACCGCCCCCGCCACGCCGCGGCGTCGACACCGGCGTTCCGGAAGAGACGCTGCTCGAATACCATCGCGATCTTCATGCCGTGCCAGCGGGCTTTGCGATCACACCGAAGCTTGCCCGCCAGTGGGAGCGCCGCGCGCGAATCCTGGACACCCCGGACGGCAAGATCGACTGGGCGCATGCCGAGGCGCTCGCGTTTGCGGCCATCCTTGCGGACGGAACGCCCATTCGCCTGACTGGCCAGGACTCCGAGCGAGGAACGTTCAGTCAGCGCCATCTCGTGCTGCACGGCGTCGACGGGTCGACCTTTACTCCTCTGACCGCGCTTCCCGCGGCGAACGCGTCCTTTGCGGTCTATAACAGCCCGCTTTCGGAAGAAGCGTGCGTCGGTTTCGAGTACGGCTATAGCGTGCAGGCTCCGGGACGGCTGGTGCTGTGGGAGGGTCAGTTTGGCGATTTCGCCAACGGCGCCCAGGTGATGCTCGATCAGTTCATCAGCGCCGCCCGCACCAAGTGGCGGGTCGAACCCTCGCTGGTGATGCTCCTTCCGCATGGCTATGAAGGTCAGGGGCCGGAACACTCCAGCGCCCGGCTCGAGCGTTACTTGCAGCTCTTCGCACAAGACAACATCCGCGTGGTGAACGCGACCACCTCGGCGCAGTACTTCCACCTGCTGAGGCGACAGGCGGCGCTGCTCATTTCCGATCCACGCCCGCTTATCGTGATGACGCCGAAGAGCCTCTTGCGCAATCCGGCGGCGGCATCGGAGTTGTCGCAACTTATCACCGGTACGTTCCGCACCGTGCTCGATGATCCCATCAACACGGAAACCGATTCGGTGACCCGGCTGGTGCTCTGCTCCGGCAAGGTCGGCGTCGATCTCGATGCCAGCCCCCTCCGCGCCGAGACCAGAAACGTGGCCGTTGCGCGGGTCGAGCAGCTTGCTCCCTTCCCGAAGACGTATCTGGGCAAGACGTTGGCGCTCTACCCGAACCTGCAAGAGATCGTTTGGCTCCAGGAAGAACCGAAGAACATGGGCGCCTGGACCTATATCAACGACAAGCTGCGTGAGATCAGCAACGGCGTGCCGGTGAGCTACATCGGCCGTCCGGAGCGTGCCAGCCCAGCCGAAGGCGCGGCTGATCTGCACGCGGCCGAGCAGAAGCGCGTGGTCGAAGCGGCCTTTACGGGAGCGCCGACTGCCAAGACGAGCAAGAGCATCGGCAGCAGCCGCAAGACCGCTGCCAACGGACATTCGGAAAACGGCGAATCGGTGAAACCCGCCGAGAAGAAGCCAGCCAGAAGCAGGAGTTAAGCAATGCCGGTCGAAATCCGGGTTCCACCCCTGGGCGAATCGCTCGTGGACGCGGTGGTCGGGCAGTGGTTGAAGGCGGAGGGTGATGCCGTTACGCGCGGCGAGACGATCCTCGAGCTCGAAACCGACAAGGTCAATCTCGATGTCACCGCCGATGAGGACGGTGTCCTCTCGTCCATCGCGCATAGCGAGGGCGATGTGGTGACGGTGGGAGAAGTGCTCGGCACCATCACCGCGGGAGCGGTGGCCGGCAATGGCGCGTCTGCTCAGGCGGTCGAAGAAGCGCCGGCCCCGGCGCCCGAACCCGTGGTCGCTACGGCTGCGGCTGCCGCGACCCCGGTTCCGACTCCGGCTCAGGTGGAAGCGGCTCCAGCGGCGGATGGCCCGGGCCGCGCCGCTCCCGCGGTGCGCCGCCTAGCCGAAGAGCACAATATCGACCTGAATGAAGTTCCCGGCACTGGTCCCGGCGGCCGCGTGACGCGCGAGGACATCCTCTCGCTGGCGGCGGCGCGGCAGGTTCCGGCGACGGCGCCCGTTCCCGCCGCGCCGGCTGCTCCGCCTCCTGCTCCGGTTGCGGCGAAACCGGCCGTTCCCGCCGCGCCACACGTGGAGGACGCCCGAGGCGAAGAGCGCATCCGCATGAACCGCCGCCGCAAGACCATTGCCAACCGGCTGGTCGAAGCGCAGCAGACCGCGGCCATGCTGACCACCTTCAACGAGATCGACATGTCAGCCGTCATGGCGCTTCGTGCCGAGCGCAAGGACGCCTTCAAGGAAAAGTTCGGCGTCAACCTAGGGTTCATGTCCTTCTTCACCAAGGCAAGTGTCGGAGCGCTCAAGGCGTTTCCGTATGTGAATGCCGAGATCCAGGGTGACGAGATCGTCCTCAAGAGGTATTACGACATCGGTATTGCCGTTGGCATCGACGAGGGGCTGGTCGTTCCGGTGGTGCGCGATGCGGACCGGAAGTCGTTCGCCGAGATCGAAAAGAGCATTGTCGATCTCGCCACGCGCGCCCGTTCGGGTGATCTCGAGCTCTCGGAACTGATGGGCGGCACGTTCACCATCACGAACGGCGGCATTTACGGATCGCTCATGTCGACGCCCATCCTCAACACACCGCAGGTCGGCATTCTTGGTATGCATGCGATTCAGAAGCGCGCGGTGGTGGTCGGCGACGAGATCGTGATTCGCCCGATGATGTACGTGGCGCTTTCCTACGATCACCGGATCGTCGATGGCAGCACCGCCGTTCGGTTCCTGGTCAAGATCAAGGAGTTGATCGAGGATCCGACGAGCCTGCTCCTCGAAGGGTAGCCACGGCCAACGATTGCAACGATGGCGGGAGCGCGCTCATGCGCGTGCTCCCGCCATTTACGTTTCCGTCGGCGGGTGAAGTGGCTCCGCCACGCGCTCCGGCATCGATTGGAGCGCATGGCCTACCAGCTCGCGATGACGAACTTGCTCAGGCGGCGGGGGCCGTTTGCTCGAGCCGGAATTCGCGCCTCAGGTGGTCGGATCGCTTGCGGAATGCTCGCCAATTCCCGATTGCTGGCAGCAAACCGGTCAGGATAAAGGTGCCCCAGATCCAGGCAACGCTCTGGTCGAGAAAGTGCACGCCAAGCCAGGCAATCGCAACGGCGGCCCATACCGCCACCACGCCCCGGACCATGGGGGAGCGGGTATCACCACTGCCGCGCACCGCTCCGGCCGAGGAGAGCCAGAGTCCCCAGATAGGCAGGCTGAGGCCGATCGAGCGCATGGCGACCGTGCCGATGTCGATGACCTCCGGGTCGCTCGAAAACGCGCGGACGATCTGTTCGGCGAACGCGATCATGAACAGGCAACCGGCGCTGGTCACGATGAGCGCCCAACGGCGTGAGATGGAGGCTGCCTTGACTCCTTCGTCCATGCGGCGCGCTCCGACGCTCTGACCAACGAATGCGGTCGACGTCGTCGCAAAGGCAATCGAGGGCAGGAATGCGATCGACATCGCCGTAAACGAGATCTGCTGCGCAGCCAGGGCAGCAGTGCCGATCGAAGCGGCAATCGCCACCAGCGAGATGAAGCCAAATTGCATCACGACCTGCTCGAACGCGGCTGGAAGCCCCAGCTTGAAGAGGTCTCGGCCGATGGTCAGATTTGGGGCCCATCCGGCGCGTCCGCGAATGTTCAGGGGCACCCGGCCAGACCAAAGCATGATCAACATGAACGCCGCGCCGACTGCTCGCCCGATCGCCGCAGCCCAGGCCGATCCGCCGACACCCAATTCGGGAAACCCAAAATGCCCGAAAATGAGCAGATACGCCAGCACCACATTGACCACATTGGCCAACACTGCCGCTTTCAATGGCGTCTTGCTGTCGCCTGCCCCGCGCAAGACCGCGCCACAGAGATAGGAGAGCAGCAGCGCCACGCTGCAAGCCGCTGTGATCTGCAGGTAGGTCACCGCGTTTTCGGCGACATCCGGTTCGACATGGAAGATCGAAATCGCTTGCGGCGCGAAGACGTAACCGAGGACGGAAAGCGGGATGGCCAGCACCACACCCCAGGAAATCGCTTGCCTGGCCAACTCGTTTGCACGGGCATGGTCACTTGCGCCAATCGCTTGCGAGACCAGCACGGTCGCGCCAATCGTCACTGCGCTCAAGATCGCGATGATGAGGAACACCGTCTCGAATGCGACACCGACACCGGCGATCGCATCCGCTCCCAGGCGACCCACCAGCAAGGTATCGACCGCGCCAACGGCCACCTGCAAGAGGTTCTCGCCGATGATTGGCAGCGCGAGCAAGAGCACCCGGCGCTGGGTCATTGGCTCCCAGGCAGTTCCTGGTGCAGGCTGAAGCGCTTCCTCCGCGGCCAGTTCGAATGCGGGCTCGGTCATGACACGCGCACCAGCTCATCGAAGAGCTTGTCCAATTGCTGCGCGGGATCGGTACAGAATCCGGTGTGCGCCGGCGATGCCTGGATCACTGTGCTGGCGGGAGCTGCCAACCAGTGAAACCGTTCTCGAAAGTCGAGATTGGCGATTGGCCCGGCTGTCTTGTCCCCTGCGGCGATGCGCGGAATCAACAGGAGTTGCGCTTCGATGGCATCGAGGATTTCCGGTTCGAGGTTCGGCGCCAGGCAGGCGAGCCGCGCGCGATCGAACTCCACCCGTGCGGCCAGGAAGCGGCTCGCGCGGCAAATGAGCACCACTCCCGCGTTCAGGAACTCAGCGCGCTCGACCCGGGGAACGATTCGGATGACGGCGTACTCAAACGCGAGCCGTTCGGGCACGCTCCGCCTCCTCTTCGAATATCGAGGCATGCGCCAGGCGGTCGAGCATCAGATCGAGATAAGCGGCGCGCACATCGTCTGGCGAGCGGTCGAGGGGATCGTCCGTTAGCCAGATATCGGGAATGCCGGCCAGAATGCCTTCGAGCGCCGCTGGCGTGACCAATGGCCGCAATGCCTCCCCAGCCGCCGGAATCGACCCAGCGAACGGGAGCAGAATGTGTTCCCGGCTGAGTTGGAACGGCGAGCGCGCCACGCGCGCCGCATCTGGCCAGTTGTGATGAAAGTAGAGTGACGCTCCGTGGTCGATCAACCAGAGTTTGCCGTTCCAGTTGAGCAGGTTCGGATTGCGCGGGGTTCGGTCGACATTCAACGTGTACGCATCGAACCAGACGATCTGGGCCGCAAGTTCCGGCGAGAGCTCTGGCGGGGCGGCGGAAGCGAAGGCGAGCGACCCTGGCAGGAAATCGAGACCCAGATTGAGGCCGCCGCTTTTTCGGATGAGTTCCTGAATCTCGGGATCGGGTTCGGCGTTCGCCAGAATCGGATCGAGCTCGACGAACACGATTTCGGGCGCTGGCAAGCCGAGCACGCGGCCAAGTTCGCCACTGATCTGTTCGGCCACCAACGACTTTGGCCCTTGTCCGGCGCCATGGAACTTGACGACATACATGCCGTCGTCGCTTGCTTCCACGATCGCCGGCAACGAACCACCCTCCCGGAGGGGGGTGACATAGCGCGTTGCTTCGACCGTTCTGATTTCCATCATGCGCCTCGATCGCCCTCCGTGTCGTGGGGCAGCAGCACAGTATAGGGGGCGCGCATGTCGGGTGGATGGCGAAATGTCGCCGATCGATCCGCGATGGTACGCTCTCGATCGAGAAGGATTCGATGCATGAGCACCCCGTCCGCCGCTCCGGTACCCCAGCGCCCCAGACTCGAAAAATGGATCAAGCGCATTTCGTTTGTCGCGATGATCGGCATGTTCATCGTGCTGATGATGGGTTCCACCGTGACCAATACCGGCTCGGGAGAAGGGTGCGGGCGTTCGTGGCCACTCTGTCAGGGGAAGTTCATCCCTGAGTACGCGGTCGAAACCGCGATCGAATTCAGCCACCGTATCGTGACGGCCGTCGAAGGCGTCCTGATCGCCATTGTTGCGGTGGGAGCGTTGTTGATCCGCCGTGGGAACCGGCAGGTGAAGGTGCTGGTGGCGGTGTTGGTCGGCACGCTGCTTTTCCAATCGGGACTCGGAGCGGCAGCGGTCATGTGGCCGCAGTCGCCCGCAATCATGGCGAGCCATTTCGGGGTCTCGATGACCTGCTTCGCCGCCATCTTTCTGCTGACGCGCTATCTCTATGAACCGCAATCGCTCGATGGGGAAACCACCTCCCGCACACCGCCTCCGCCACTCTGGTTTCGCCGCGGGGTTTGGGCTTCGCTGGTGCTGTCGGTATTGGTGGCATACGTTGGCGCCTATATGCGCCACTCAGGTAACGAGCTCGGTTGCTCGACGTGGCCGTTGTGCAATGGAAAGGTCTTCCCGGGATTCACCGGGTCGGAAGGCATTGCCTTTACACATCGCCTGCTGGCAGTCTTGCTGATGGCGCTCATCTTCGGACTTGCCTGGTGGGCGCGGACGTTCAAGACCGACTATCTGCAGATCTCCCAGGTGCTCGATGTCGCTGCGGTCACGATCGTGCTGCAGGCGCTGGCGGGCGCATTCGTGATCGAAAGCCTGCTCGATCTCTGGGCTACCTTACTGCACGCCGCCCTGATGGCCATTCTCTTTGTCATGATCTGTGACGCCTGCCGAATGGTGTGGAGCGCGCGACCTCGCTCGAATGAGCGTTCCGCGTCGGCGACGAGGGAAGTGGCCCTGCCGGTAGGCGACTGAACCGAACCGGCTGTACCTGCCAACGAGAAAGCACCCGGGGCGAACCACCCCGGGTGCTTTGCAGTTGTTTCGATCTTCGAAACCGGCTCGAGCAGTTGCGCAAAGTTGTGTCCCTGGACCGACGTGCCCGCGTAGTTGCAGCCCTCCGTGGCTGCTCAAACCGGTACCCATCGGACGGGTACATCTTCTCAGCGCAGCCCTAGCTCACGATGATCTGTCCGGTCATGCCCGAATGGAACTCGCAGTAGTAGTCGTAGGTTCCTGCGGTCTCGAACGTGTAGCTGAACGAGTCGCCCGGCTGCAGTGTGCCCGACTGGAAACCGCTGCCGGATGGCTTCTGCGTGGCCGTATGCGGAGTGGAGTCGTTGTTCGTCCAGGTGACGGTGTCGCCAACCTTGACCTCGGTGGTGGCGGGATTGAACTGGAAGCCCTTGATGTCGACTGCCGCCGCTCCGGTGGACACTGCTGCCGTGTCAGTCGTTGTCTCGGCCGCACCTGCGCTGGCGGTGCCTTCGGTCAGATAGACCGTCACGGTGGTCGTTCCGTCGCCATTGTCATGCAGGGTCGCGACACCCGAGTAGCCGGATCCGTTCAGTTCGCCGAGACCGATGGCCAGATCGGACGCGCCCATCATGACCCCACCGATGTTGCCGCACGCGATGTAGTTCCCGATGTTCTCGGCGGATTCATGAATGTTGATGGCATGGCCACCGGAAACGATGTCGGCCAGCGGGGCGGCCACGGTGGTGACGCTCCACTCCACCGCATTGTCACTCGGCCCCATGGCCTCTCCTGCCATTGGCGTGCCGTCCATCATGATCTCATCGCTGACGTTGCTGAGCGGGAAGACCACGTCTCCCAGTTCGGTGCACGTCCCCGAATGGATGTGAGCCGGATGCGATTCACTGTCCTGCGCGAGCGTTCCTCGCTGTGTGACGACCGCGCCGGTGACAAGCACCAACAGGGCAAACGCTGAAATGACGGTCAGGATTCGTTTCGTTCGCATATCCACTTCTCCAACTATCCAATTCCCCTCGGCCCATGCCGATGGATGAGATACGCAGGAGCGGTCGCCCTGGATCACTGACTACGCAACGGATTCCCGAATCTGTACACTGGAACTCTCGAACTCATCGGTTCATCGGCAATCTGTCCGGCAATTGCGTCGGACCAGGCAAGCACACAGGAGAAAAGGATGACCCGCAAAGCAGCGAATAGTCCGTTCGAGCTCGATCGACGATCGTTTCTGGCCGGCGCTGCCGCCACCGGCGCGGCAGTGGCCGTTGGCCTCCATGGCGCCAGCGCAGCGCCGGGTGCGGCCACCGGTCGCTCACTCAGAATGCAGGATGGAGAGCCGACGATCATCATCGGCACGCTCGGCGAGGCGCAAACGATCAACCCATTCCTGAGCGCTAACGAGTCGGAATCCGACTGGCGTTGCAAGATGCTCTACGACGAGTTCGTGCACATCAACCCGGCCACCTATGCGCCCGAGCCCGGCATCGCCGAGAGCTGGACGATCGACAATCTGACGTTCACGTTCAAGATTCGCGACAACGCGACCTTCTCGGACGGTTCCGATCTGACCGCGGACGATGTCGCCTTCACATACGAGCAATATCTGAATCCCGCGAATGCCTCCCCGCGCGCGGGCAAGTACATGATCATCAAGGGGGCGCAGGAATATGTCGATGGCACGGCCGACACCGTGTCTGGGATCACCGTAGTCGATCCAAAGACCATCTCGGTCGAGCTCAGCGAGCCAAACGCAGCGTTCCTTTACAACCAGCGGTACATCTTCGTCGTGCCCAAGGCGTTGGTTGGAGATCAGACGGGACCGGACGCCGAGTTCTACAACGCTCCGGTCGGTGCGGGTCCCTATGTCTTCCAAAGCTGGGCAGTCGGGTCTGATTTCGTCGCCACGGCGAATCCGAACTACTGGCAGGAAGGCAAACCGGCCATCAAGTCGTTCACCCATCGCGTTATTGCTGACGCGAACTCGCTGGTGCTTGCGCTCGAATCCGGCGATATCGACGGATCGAACTATCCCGCGCCCACCTCGCGCGATCAGCTGCAGGCCAACGCTGATCTCCAGGTGCTCATCCCGCCGTTTTCCTCGCCGAACGGTTGGCTTTTCAACACGACCGTCGAAGCGCTCTCCACCCCGCAAGCACGGCTGGCGATTGCCATGGCGCTCGACACGGCCACCTTCGCGGCCGATTCACTGCTTGGCATGGGCGAGCCCGGCAACGGGCCGATTGCCCCAGACAGCTGGGCGTACTACAAGGACCTCACCCCCATCCCATTCGATGTCGAGCAAGCCAAGGCGCTCATTGCCGAAGCAGGCGTGGCCGAAGGAACCAAGATCCGCTTCAACGTGAATCAGGGCAATGTGCTGCGCGAGGACTGGCTCACGTACTCGCAGCAGGCGCTCAAGGAAATTGGCATTGAGGTCGTCCCGGAGCTGCTCGAATACGCCACGCTGAGCGATCAGGTAACTGTCCAGGGCGCCTACGAAGTCACCGGTGTCGATTTCTGCGGTGTCACCGCCGAGCCGAGCGAACTCTACGATCAGTTCCACTCGACCTCGCCGGGCAACTATTCGAAGATCAACGACCCGGAACTGGACGATCTGCTGACGCAGGCACGCCGCGAGCTCGATCTCGACGCCGCCAAGGAGATCTACCAGCAGATCCAGGTCAAGATGCTCGAGCTGGTTCCCATGTACTTCGCCTGGTACCGGCCGTTCCTGCACGTCGTTCGCCAGGGCTACGACGGCTATACCGACAGTGCCGCCTACGGGCTCTTCCACACCCTCGAGGAGTGGACTTACACCGCGTCGTAATCGCTCTGGAGCGCAACCGCACCGGCGGGAGGTCGACCGACCTCCCGCCAATTGCAACGAGGTGAACCGGTCATGCCGGCAGGCGTCTGGTCCTACCTAATTCGGCGCACGTTGATCCTGATCCCGTTGCTGATCGGGCTCAGCATCATCATGTTCGTGTTGATCCACGCCGCTCCGGGAGATCCGGTCGTTGCCATGATGGGCCCGACTGCGGCAGGGAACCCGCAGTATGTCGAGCAAGCCCGCGCCAATCTGGGGCTGGACGAGCCGCTGCCGGTGCAATACGTCACCTGGGCCAAGAATCTGCTCAAGGGCGACTTCGGAACTGCCTACACCTTCGGCAACAAACCGGTGATCGACCTGATCAAGGACCGCTTCTGGGCCACTGTCATGCTGCAGGGGATCGCCTTGCTGCTCGGAATTCTCATCGCCATCCCGGTCGGCATCGTCTCCGCCACGCGGCAGTATTCCAAGACCGACAACGCCGTCACGATCTTCTCCTTTATCGGGTTGGCGCTACCGAACTTCTGGCTGGCGCTCATGCTGCAGATCTGGATCGCGGTCAAACTCGGCTGGCTGCCCGTCATCAGCACGGGTCAGGCAAATGCCGAGTTCCCCGAACGAGTGAAATACTTCATCTTGCCGGTGTTGGTGCTGGTTCTCCCGAACATCGCCTATTTCGCGCGGTTCATGCGTTCTTCGATGCTGGAAGTCAAGAACCAGGACTACGTCACCGTCGCGCGCGCCAAGGGGTTGCCGCATAAGGCGGTGCTCTACCGGCATTCCCTGCGGAACGCACTTATTCCGATGATCACCGTCATTGGCCTGCAGATCCCGACCATCATCGGTGGCGCAGTCATCATCGAGCAGATCTTTGCGTGGCCTGGACTCGGCGACCTCGCCGTCAAGGCCATCAGTCAGCGTGACTATCCGGTCATTCTTGCCATCACGCTGCTGAGTGGCGTCTGTGTCATGGTGGTCAATCTGCTGGTAGACGTCTTCTATGCGATTGCCGACCCACGGGTGTCGCTGTCATGAGCCAGGCATATGTCGGGCAGGCGGCAGAGCTCGCGGGGTCGACCGCTGGTGGCGTTTACGAGCCCGTGCCTCGATCACGCGGTTGGCGCACGGCGCGCCGCTTCGCGCGCAACAAGCTGGCCGTGGCAGGGCTGGTCGTGATCATCCTGCTCTATCTGTCCGCGATTTTCGCGCCCGTGTTGATACGGTATCCGTACGACGAACTGCACTCGGGTGTGCGCAACACCCCACCCTCGGCCACCTATTGGCTCGGTACCGATCGCAACGGCCGCGATGTCTATTCCCGTCTCATTTGGGGTGGCCGCATTTCGATGGCTGCTGGCTTTGCGTCGGTGCTCATCATCATGACGATCGGTGTCGTGCTCGGGGCCCTGGCCGGGTTCTTTGGCGGGATCATCGATCAGGCGCTGATGCGCTTTACCGACATCCTGCTTTCGATTCCGCTGATCCTGCTGCTCATCACCGCGGCGTCGCTCTTCCAACCCGGGTTGCGCACCACCATCATCGTGATTGGTCTGGCCTCCTGGCCGGGGACCGCGCGTCTGGTGCGCGGGCAATTCATGGCGTTGAAAGAGCAGGAATATGTCACCGCCGCACGCTCGGTCGGGGCCAGTTCGTCCAGGATCATGTTCAGGCATCTCTTTCCGAACACGTTGCCCATCATCATCGTGCAGGCCACCATCTGGCTCTCCTACGCCATCTTGCTGGAAGCCAGTCTGAGCTATCTCGGTCTTGGGGTCGTCATTCCGACACCGTCGTGGGGGAACATGTTGCAGGACGGTCAGCGCGAGCTGCTCGCCGGGGCCTGGTGGCTCACGTTTTTCCCTGGCATGGCGATCTTCCTGACCGTGTTGTCGTTCAATCTCGTGGGTGACGGGTTGCGGGACGCGCTCGATCCTCGGCACGGGCATCGCTGATCGAACCCAGAATTGACACGATTTTGTAACGCCCGTTCATGCCCTGACCCGCATCTGCGACCACGCTCAGACCAAAATAGGTCTATCGTCGTCGGTGGGCGACGTACGATCGTTTCCAGCAAAGTGAGCATGTGCCATGACCACGAATCCTACCTATGTCCCAGCAATCACGGACGAAGAACTTGCGGCAGTTGCCAGCCGCACCATTGCGGATTTGTCCGAGCACGCGCCGGGCACAATGACCGTGTTCACGGCTTGCGGGCTCGATCTTTGCTGCGGCGGTGGATTGCCGTTGGGCGAGGCGTTGGCGCGCCATGGCATCGAAGCAGAACCGATTTTGCGAGAGGTCGCGATCATCGTCGCGGAATCCCAGGACTGGTAGCGCTGCGTGGATCCGCTCAGCTCTGTGATGGTGCGACTGTCACTTTTGTGGCTGCTGGGCGGATTTATCCTCGGTGGATTGATGCTGGTGGACCGGGAGATTCCCGGTAACTGGCGCTTGTGGGTGCAGCCGACGCATGGGCATATGCTTTTCGTCGGCTGGTTTCTGCAATTTGCGCTTGGAATTGCCTATTGGCTGTTGCCGCGCAAGCGGTCGCCAGAACGACCCGTTGGCTACAACCTGCGCCTTGCCCAGGTCGCTGTGGCTGCGCTCAATATCGGACTCCTTTGCCGCGTGATTGCCGAGCCGATCGAACGATCGGGACATGCCGGTGACAGCACGCTGGCGTTGCTCGCGCTGTCGGCTGCTCTGCAGGTGGCGGCTGCGGTCATTTTCGTAACGCAGATCTGGCCGCGCGTGGCGCCACGAGCCCCGCGCTCCCCGGCAACCTGAAAGGAACAGACGATGGGACATCGGATGCTCGGCGCGACCATGGCGCTGGCGCTGGCCGCACTTGCGGTAGCCGTGGCGGTCGCAGGATTCACCCGCACGCATCCGACCTGGTGGGAAGCCGCGATCTCGCTCGCGGTGCTGGCCGGCATCTTCCCGATGATTCTGGCCGTCAACACCCGCATCGTGCCGGTCTTCTCGCGTCGAGACTGGGCGTCGGAGTCGATGGTGCGATCGATGGTCGTGCTGGCGTTGGTCGGTGGATGGACCGTCTTTGCCGGCCGCATGATGGAGCAAGACGCGGTAGTCACACTCGGCAGCGGTATCTCCCTGGTGGCGGGACTGCTCTTCCTGTTCAATATTGGCCAGTTGTTCAAGCAGAAGACTCCCGTGCGGCCGGCGCCCCCGTTGCCCTACCCGGCGCAGGCTGATGCCGACCGCATTGCCACCAATTTCACGCGGCTCTCGGCCGTCTGGTTGTTGATCGGGTTGACGATCGGGTTCGTAACTTCGATTCACACGCCAGAGATCGGCCGGTGGGAACTGGTTTGGGCGCACTCGATGTTGGTGGGCTTCGCGTTCTCGATGGCCACTGGCGTCACCTATCACGTTCTTCCACGCTGGACCACCGGCCGCTGGAAGACCATCACCGCGCTCCGCATTCACTGGTACGTCACGGTTGTCGCTTTGCCGTTGATGGTGTTGGCGCTGGCCATCGATTCGGAGCTTCTGTTCCACATGGCGGCAACGTTGCAGGCGATGGTGATCATTCTTTGGATCGCCAACTGCCTTCCGTTCGTTCGCAAGCTTCCTCGCACCACCGAAATTGGCTTCGGCGCCGCGCTCGGCGCGCTGATCATTGGCATCGCGCTCGGGATGAGCTTCGCGGTAACACCTGCCAATGGCGCGCTCCTTCGGCCGGTGCATGCCGAGCTGAACCTCTTCGGATGGGCCGCTCTCCTGATCTGTGGCGTCACCTACTATCTGGCGCCACGCTTTGCCGGGAGTCCGTTGCGCTGGCCGCGCTTGGCGCTGGTGCAGCTTGCCCTGACGATTGGCAGTCTGGCGCTGGGCATCGCATTGCTCTGGCTGCGTATCGAGGGTCATGACACCGGTAGCGCCGTGCAGATTTCTCATCTGGGAAGCGCAGTTGGCATCGGTCTCCTTGGTGTCATGGTGGCGGCTACCTTCGCCGCGCCGAAGCGTCACCCAGTTGGCACGATTCAGATGATGCCGAGACCTGGTCTTCGCTGATGGCGATCTGATCCTCGGCTATCCTGACATCAGCGAAATGCTGTTGGACCATGGATAGGTGAAGGACAAGATGGCGAAATCGTCAAAGAAGAATGCACAGGCCACTCCTCCGGCCCGCGCCACCCCGACGCTGCAGTGGAAGATCGGCGCGGATGAGTACGTGCAACGCGGCGAACGGATTCGGGCGGTGCTCGCTGAGCGGAAGCTCGATGGTCTCGTGCTGTTTCACCCCATTCGGATGGCGTACGCCTCGGGATTCTTTCACGTCAGCACCGAGCGGCCTATGGCCATCGTGGTCGGCGGTGATGGCAAGCTGGGCGCGATGGTGCCGATGCTGGAGCGCGAGAACATCCAGCAGTACCCGGTCAGCAATGTTGCCGTCTATCCCGAATATCCCACGGGCGGCGTCAAGCACCCGATGGAGTTCCTGGCCGATCTGCTGACCGAGATGAAGCTCAACAAGAAGGGCGTTCGACTCGGGTTCGACAATAGCGGAGGGCTCGACGTCAACGGGTACGAGGGCCCGCTCCTGGCCGAGGTCGTCACGAATGGGGTCGAGCTGGTCTTCGCGCGCGACATCGTCGACAAACTGCGCGCGATCAAGAGTCCAGCGGAACTGCAGTTCACCATCGAAAGCTGTGTATGGGGCAACTACGCGCACCAGGTCATGCAAGATCTGATCGCCGTCGGGAAGACCCCGCTCGATATCTCGTATGAGGCCTCGGCCGCTGCCTCGCGCGCCATGTTGAAAGCGCTCGGACCAGGTTATCAGCCGCTCACCGCGGTCTGGGGTTACCCGGCTGGCGCCGGCTTCTCGGCGGGGCGCGCAACCTCGATGCCGCACGGGCTCTACAACGCGGTCGGTCTCATGCCGGGCGACGTGCTCGTCACCGGCGCGGGCGCCGATGTTGGCGGCTACAATTCCGAACTCGAACGAACCATGATCATTGGGGAACCGAACGCTGAGTTCGTCAAGTATTTCGACATGATGATGCAGTTGCAGCAAGCGGGTTTCGATGCCCTCCGGCCCGGGCGGACCTTCGCCGATGCCGAGAAGGATGTGAGCCAGCTTTTCGTGGAACTCGGCATCGCCGATCTGCAACGGCACCACACTGGCCACGGACTCGGTCTCGAAGGGCACGAATGGCCCTTCATCGACAAGGGCAGCGGGGATACCGTGATCGAAGAGAACATGGTGCTTTCGGTCGAGCCAGGTATTTACGTGCCAGGTCTTGCGGGATTCCGTCATTCCGACACGGTCGTCATCCGTTCCTATGGCGCCGAGCGGTTGACGTTCTATCCCCGGGAATTGGACGCGCTCATCATTCCGGTGTAGTCGAAAGGAGCATTTCGATGGCAGTGACGCCAACCATCGTCAATCGCGCCGGTGCGCTCAGCGACGTCGAGCAGAAGCGGATCGACCGCTCGCTGGAGGGCATCGCCAAGCGGCTGGCAAGCTTCACCAATCCCTCAATCGATGTCACGATCTCGCCATCCAAGCAACCCGCGTCGGTCGACGCGTCGATGCGCGTGGTGTTGGGCGTGCGCGATACCGTGCTACGTTCCTCCGAGACATCGCGCACGGCAGACCATGCGGTCAAGCTGGCCTGTGACGATATCAAGCGGCAGCTGGAAAAGACGATGGCCGATCTGCGTGGAGCCGACACGTACGGAACCCCAAGCCGTCGGAACCCGGAGCACCTGAGACCGGCAAACCAGACGGATGATTCTGGCGAAGACGCCGAGTTCTATGTGGATGAGACGTTCGACGAAGGGGACGAGCGAAACACCGACGCATGGGCAATGACCCCGTCGTCATGACCTGACGCCGGGACGAGCGCGAAATGGAACCGCTGTGTTCTGCGATCGCGTAACGATCTACCGAGGGCCGACCCGCGGACCGAGCAGCGGGTCGGCGCCCCCTCCCAGCACGCCCGTCATCTGCGGCGCGAGCTCGATGATCTCGGTTGTCGCTTTCCCCAGCGCCTTCGAGAGTTTGAGCCCAGTAACAACCGATGCTCGCGCGGACCCGTCCTCGATGGAGGCGATTGTTTCCGCCGATACCAGGGAGGCGGCCGCCAAATCATCGACGGTCCAGTTCTTCTGCTCGCGAGCTTCCTTGAGGCTGATCATATCGATCCCTTCTGGATGGCGCACTCTTCGCGGATTTCACTCTACACTGCGAAGGCGTGGGCTGTATACGCGGTCATCGAATTCTGTTGATCCTGTGGTTCGTTCGAGGAGTGACGCATGGGTATCGTTTTCGCGGGTATTGCACCGCATGGATTCCCTGTTGTTCCTGCGCTCAGCGACGACGCGGAAGGCGCGCTTGCCACACGTGCCGCTCTGATCGAGTTGGGCCAGCGGGCCAGCGCTGCTGGCGTCGAGGCGATCGTGATTGCCGGACCGCACGGTGTACGGGTGGATGGACAGGTCGCGCTCGCGAACACCGGCAGCACGGCCGGAACGCTTTCATGGAAAGAGCGCACGGTTGAGATGCATGTCCCCATCGATCTCGCGCTCACCGACGCCATCGCAGGCGCTGCGCGCGCCGCGGGAATTCCGGTGGCGATGGTCGGGTTCGCCGGCAACCGGCGCGATCAATCTGTCCTGCCGCTCGATTGGGGCGTGCTCGTGCCGCTCTGGTTTCTGGGACACGACCAGAATGAGCCCGGCTCGGGCAACGTGCTTGCCCCGATTCCCGACGTCAATGCCGGGCCGCCAGTTGTGATCGTTTCTCCTTCACGATTCATGCCGCGAGAGTCGCTCGTTTCCATGGGGCGCGCGATTGCCGACGCCGCCAGTGCCGACGGCCGCCGCATCGCCTTCATTGCGTCGTGCGATTGGGCGCACACGCATACTCCCGACGGTCCCTACGGCTACCATCCTTCTGCCGAGACAGTCGATCAACTGGTTGTCGACGCGGTTCGCCGAAACGCAATTGCCGAAATCGGGCGCATCAGCGATGTGCTGGCCGCCACCGCGGCCATCGACGGTCTTTGGCAGACGCTGATCCTCGAAGGAGTTCTCGAACGTGTTCCGCTCGAAGCCGAGCTTCTCAGCTACGAGGCTCCCACGTACTACGGCATGCTCGTTGCCAGCTTCTCAGTCCCCGCGTGACCGTTCGATCGACTCGCGGGTGACGATCACGACTGGCGCCTCGCCGTTTCGTATGAGCTTCATCGAGGTGCTCCCCAGCACCCATCTGGCCAGGCCCTCCCGCTGATGACTGGAGAGGACCACCACGTCGCCCTGTTTCAACTGGGAGACAATGGCGCTGCCGGGGCTTCCGGTGAAGACGGTCCCTTGCGCGCCGACCCCGCGATCCTTCAGCCGTGCGATGGCGGTTTCCACCAGTGAGTGACCCATTTCGATCTGCTGCGACAGGCTCGCGTCGACCGCAGACGGCGGGATCGTGCCGGCGGTGGCCGGGAACGTCACGAGATAGTCGTCCGCTGGTGTCACGACGTGAATGACGAACACGGGCACGTTCGTTGCCGCGGCGAGCTGCGCTGCTGTCGGGAGCGACGCGAGTGAGAGTTCCGAATTGTCGACTGGAGCTACGATTCGGTCGATCGTTGCATTCTCACTCAGATCGCCTTCCGGACCGACTACCATCACTGGCACAGCCGCGTGCCGCACGACCCGGTCAGCGACCGAGCCGCTCACGAACCGGCCAATCGCTCCTCGACCGTGGCTCGACATGACGATGAGATCAGCATCTTCCGCTTCAGCGACCGCCAGGATCTGCTCGCCCGGATCGCCCTTGGCAACGGCGGTGCGTACCGCATCGCCCGGCGAGAACCATTTCTCGATTGCGGCCGCCAACTGCGATTCGGCCATTTGTTGGTAGCCAGTCTGGATCGTCTCCGCGCTGCCAATGATCTGCCCACCGATCGAGCGCACGGCGGTTGCCACCGGCACGACCACCAACAGAATCACCTCGCTTGTTGATCCGGCAACCGCTTTCGCCCAGGGGATGGCTCGTTCGGCCACCTCCGACGTATCGATCGGAACCAGGACTCGCTTCAGCGTTGCGTCGTCTGTCATCGAATTCGCTCCTTTGCGATAGTTCGCCTCGAATCGGCGCGCACGAGGTCGCGCCGCCACCTGACAGGAATGCTACCGAAGAAGTCCAATCGGCGGTCACGCGAAACTCATTTCCATGACGATCTGTGCCATCGGACCAAAAACCTCAGCATTTTCTCAGTTTGGTCATCTTGACATTGCCTTTCTTACGTTCTTACAATCCCAGCGCCCAAACAGCTGAGTTGCGCAACTGGTGCGTGACCCACAAACTGGACCGTTACCTGACGGCACAGGAGGATCGTAAGCATGGTGGAAAAGACCCCAACGCAGCGACTCTGGCAGGACGCGCTCACTGGCAAGATCAGCCGGCGTGACGTTCTGATCTGAGGCGCGGCGCTCGGAATTAGCGCCCCGGTTTTGGCAGCGCTGGCGCAGGAGACCATTCGTGGCACCCTCGCCGCGGAAGAAGGAAAGCCCGTTGCCACGTTCTACGACTGGGAGCTCAATCTGCATCCCGGCATCTATGCCGTGGGTGATGCGCAGGGTGTCGCGGTCGAAGTCGCGCCGACCGAAAACTTCGGCAACGACCGGTTCATCGCCGAAGCCAACGACCAGTCCAGCACCTGGGACATGTACGGTGGTGTGACCCCGTTCCTGGAGATGCTGCAGCTGGTTGCCACTGGCACCATCGAGCCGTGGGATGCCTATGTGACCGATGAGATCAAGGCAGACCTCTTCCCGGCCACCCTCGAGGAAGGCTCGGTCGACGGCAGCTGGTACGTTTGGCCGCTTCTGCTCGACATCTGCGTGCAGGCGTCCAACGGCGCCGTTCTGGAGAAGGCCGGCATCGATCCGACCGTTGCTCCGGCCACGTGGGACGAGTTCATCGCCAACGCCCAGAAGGTGCAGGAAAGCGGCGCCGCGCCGTACGGCCTCACGTTCGACAACCGTGACTGGCGCTCGCTGATCCCGGTCACCCACTCGATCAGCACCGATGTCTATTCCCGGACGGTCTCTTCCTTACAACAGCGATGCTGCGGTAGAGGCGCTCGAAATCATGAAGCGAATGATGGAGTGGACCAGCGCGGACATTCTGGCCGCTGCCGGTGTGGACAACACCGTTCTCGTCGACCAGGCCACCTGGGCCTCGGAGCAAGCTGGGTACTACTTCAAGTACCAGAATGCCCCGTTGACCTACTCCGCAACCTGGCTGACCCGTCCAAGCTGACCCTGGCCCGTCTGCCGAAGACCGAAGCCGGCGTGGGCGGCACCGTCTTCTGGGACACCGGCGCGGTGCTCTTCAAGTACGGCGCCAACAAGGCGAAGATGGTCGAGTTCATTCAGGCCATTCAGCAGGATCAGGCCATCTGGGAAAACTCCGTGCAGGGCAACCCGGACGAAGGCACCACCCCGGTCGGTCAGATGCCGGTCACGCAGTCGACCTGGGCGAACTGGGAGGCCGAGACTCCGGAGTTCATTTCGAGCAATCCGTGGGTCTTCGACATCCGCGACGCGCTCGCCGATGCCCGCGCGATCGCGCCGTCGCTGCTGTCCATCAAGCAGTTCGACGTTGCTCGCCCGCTGTGGCACAAGTACCTCTCCGGTGAGACGGCTGATGCCCGCACCGCCGGCCAGGAGGCACTGGACGCCGTCGCAGCCGAGTACAAGGCGCAGACGGGCAACGATCCGCAGCTCTAGACGATTGCACATGGGAACCCGGCGGAGCAGAACGCTTCGCCGGGTTCTCCGCAACCGCGCGGCGTCGCAACCACGAGATCCACGCCCGCCGGCATCGTGCTCGCCCAGTGCGCGCTCGCCGAGACGAGAACGACCCCAGGAGTAAAGACGTAATGGGTGAAACCAGCGTAGCCCAAGCGAGTGCATCGACCGCGGCGCCAGTGGTCGAGCAAACGCGTTCCGGCGTGTGGCAGACCGTCAAGCATGTCTTGACCAGCTATCCCTATCTGATCCTTGCGCTCTTCTTTTTCATCGGCTGGCAGGTGTTGCCGATCTTCGATGCGTTGTCGATCAGTTTCACCGACGACAAATTTCTCGACGATCAAGAAGCCAATTTCATCGGTCTACAGAACTATCGTGATGTCCTTTCGGACCATCTCTTTTGGCAGGGCATCCAGCGCGCGCTCATCTTTACATTGATCTTCCTGCCGGGATGATCTTCATTCCCATGGTGACGGCGATCTTTATCGATCGCATCAAGAACGAGCGGGTTGCCACAGCCTATCGCATCATCCTGCTCATCCCCGCGATGATCCCCTCGCCATTGATCTTTGTTCTCTGGCTTTGGATGTACAACAACTACATCGGCCCCATCAACTACCTGCTCGTCGACAAATTGCATCTCTTCGAGCTGGCCACTCAGCCGCAATGGCTGAACGATCCCAAACTCATCTTCTTTTCGATCGCCGCCATGGAGTGGTGGTGGGGGCTTGGCTACCACACCATGTTCTTCCTGGCGGGATTGGCGACGATACCGAAGGACCTACCCGACGCCGCACGTGTCGATGGCGCGGGCGAATGGCGCATGTTCTGGGGTATCACCATCTGGCGGTTGCTGCCCATCATCCTGGTGCTGATGGTTGTCCGCTTCGGCAGCGCGATGGCAGTCATCACCGAGTACATCATCATGGGCGGCTATGACCGCACGAAGAACACCTATACCTGGACGGTCTACATGTACGACACCGCCTTCGGAGGCGGCATGCAGTTCCGCGGGTACGCCGCCGCGATCGGCTGGGTTGGCGCAATCATCATGCTCATGGTGGTTGCGGTGATGTTCTACGTCTTCCGGCCACGGGACTAGGGAGGGTTCGAATGAGCACCGCGCAAGCATCGATTTCGACCGCCTCCTCGAAGGCCCGCGCTGACGTCTACGTCGCGCCGAAAAAGGGCCCGAACTGGAAAGCCTATGGACGGCACCTCTTCCTGATCATCATGTGCCTCTGGGTGCTTCTCCCGCTCCTGTGGGTAGTGCTCCTTTCGTTCAAGACGTTGCAGGATGGGTCGCAGCGCTACATCTGGCCGCAGAACGGATTCATCGATCCGATCTTGACCAACTACGAGTTCGTGCTCACCAAACCGCGCGTGGTGGGACCCGTCTGGGTCAACTTCAAGAACAGCGTCCTGGTGACCACGCTCACGGTCGTGGCGGCAACCGTCACCTCGGTGCTGGCCGGATACGCTCTGGTGCATCTCAAGACACCGGGCGCGCGCATCATCACCGCGTTGCTGGTGGCTTCGATGTTCTTCCCCACGCAAGTCACCGCTATCATCGGCATCTTCAACATCCAGAAGCGTCTCGGGCTCATCAACGAGACGTGGAGCCTCATGCTCCCCTATACCGCGCTCAGCGTGGCAATCTCGATCTTTATCATGCGGGGGGTGTTTCAGACGGTCCCGAAAGACCTGACCGACTCCGCCAAGATCGACGGCGCCAACTCGATCCGTACGTTGTTTGGCATCGTCTTCCCACTGGTGAAGAACGGTGTGGTCGTGGTCATCATCGTCAACTTCGTGGCCGCCTGGGGTGAATACCTGCTGGCGCTGACGTTGATGAACGATGCCAGCAGACGCACGCTTCCGGTCTTCCTCGGATCGGCGAGCGCCGGCGTGGGCGGTCTTCTCTGGCCGCGCATGGCCGCGCTGTATATCCTCGCCATCCTTCCGGCGTTGATTACGTTCGCGATCGCGCAGCGCTGGTATATGAAGGGCCTTCAAGAAGGCGCGCTCAAGACTTGAGTTCGTCGATGGCGGAGCATTCGGAGCGCGCTCACGTTCCGAATGTTCCGTGTCCATTTCCGCACTGTCGAGTTTGTGCCAGGGTCAGACGGCCCATGGCGCGTTTCCGACGTACCATCGGTCCCACGACAACCTTCTTCGAAGCACCGTCACGAGTGACCACATGAGCACGCGCCCGGCCCATGTGGGAACGCTCCTCCCCGGTGTCTCCAACAATGCGCGCGTGACCGCAGGAGACCACCGTCCCCGCGTCACCTGGCGCGCGGTTGGCCGGCATGCCTTCTTGCTGCTGATGTGCGCCTGGGTTCTCTTTCCGCTCTTCATCGTGGTGGTCAATTCGATGAAGTCCCGCGTCGACAGCGTCCAGCGCAACATCCTGCCGAATGAGTACGTTTCTCCCCTTTGGGCCCGCTATACCTGGGTTTGGGAGAACTTCACCCTGGACAATATCTTCTTCCGGGTCTACTGGAACAGCATCTTCGTCACCGCGCTCACGATCCTGTTTGGAACGGTCGCAGCGGTGATGGCGGGGTACGCGCTTTCACACCTATCGACCCCAGGCCGGTCGGTCATCCTGCTGGTGCTCACGGCATCGCTCTTCTTTCCCATGCAGATCACCTCGATGCTCGGCATCTTCCGGCTGCATTGGGATCTTGGACTCATCGACGAAACCTGGGCGCTAATGCTTCCCTATGTAGCGGCCAGCCTGGCCGTGTCCATTCTCGTCATGCGGGCGGTCTTCCAGATGGTGTCCCACGAGTTGCCGGACTCCGCCCGCATCGATGGCGCCTCTTCGCTGCGCATTCTTTTTGGGATCATGTTGCCGCAGGTGCGCAATGGCATCGTGGTGGTGATCGTCATCAACTTCATGTTTGCCTGGAGCGAGTATGTCCTGTCGAGTGTGCTGATGAACGATCAGGTCTCTCGCACGCTTGCGGTCTTGATGGGTGGTGGCGCGATCGGTCCCGGCGCGTCGGCCCAGTTCATCGTGGCCATTATTCCTGGCATCGTGTTTCTCGGGATCGCGCAGCGTTGGTATGGCAAGGCGTTGCAGGACGGCGCCTTCAGAGGGTGAGCAGCGTGAAGGGAGCTGGCGCGCCCAACTCCCTCCGTGCTGATCTAGCACTGCAGGACTTCGGCGCAATATCCAACGCAGGCAGAGGCGCTGGGCGCGAGCCCGGAGGCTCCGCAGACCTCCACGCAGCTTTCCGCAGAGAGGGGATCGCAGCTTGTGATATCGGGAGGTAGCGGGCGGGTCGGTTCGGGCCGTTCCGGTGGCTCAGTTGGGCAGGGCTGACCCTGGATGCAAATGGGTTCGGGGAGCTCGAGCAGATTGACCCGGCCCTGCCGCCAGTCGCCAAGATCACCCGCTTTCGGTCCAACGGCAGAGCCGCCCATGTCGGTGATGTTGCACATGGCGAACTCGCCGAGCGACGAACCGGATCCGAACACGACATCCTCGCCACCGAGATCGAAGCGCAGCGCGACCGCCTGCCCAACGGCCTGACCGGTGACGGTCGCAACCTCGCCCTCCTTCCCCAGGAGAGCGCCGGTGACCGTGCCATCGTCGTCCAGCGAGAAGACGAGCATACCGCGCACTTCGGTACCCTCAGAGGGTCCCTGGCGGACCGCCAGCTCGAATGGAAGACCGCAGCGCCCGTCGCTCATGATGGCGCTGGGCATGATGATGGCCGTCGGTGTCGGCGAGGCATCCTGGGCGTCTGCCTGTTCAGCAGTACGGGACAATCCGTTGAATACCCCGGCCAGCGCCAGACTGCCAGCGCCAATCCCCGCAAGCCCGAGGAATCGGCGCCGGGTGGAAACGCCAGCAAGATCGCGGGTCAATCGGTCGAAACTCCGTTGGTTCATCTGCATCCTCCTGTCAACACGCTCGTCGTCGAGCGTTCTACGCATCAGCTACGGGAGTCAGCCGCCGGCGGATCATTGCGGGCTCAGGTCGAAGCTCCGCACTGACGCTGCTCGCGCATCCGAGGACCAATCGCGGCGGTCGCTTGAGATCGGTGGCCCGGAGTCACTTGATTTCCGGCATCATCAAGCAAACGATGTCTACCCAGTTCGAGGCGATGCGCTTCGATCCCAGTCGTTGCTGGCCTGGGCCAGGAAGAAGAGGACAAACAATGAAACTCGAAAACAAGGTGGCGTTCGTCACTGGTGGCGGATCTGGCATCGGTCGGGCCATTTGCCGGCGGTTTGCCAGTGAGGGGGCGATCGTCGTTGCCGCCGACCTCATTCCAGAGCGCGCGCTCGAAACCGCGAGCATCATCACTGCGGCAGGCGGCGTGGCGTTGGGCCTCGAAATCGACGTCGCAGACGCAACCAAGGTGAAGATCGGGATAGGCCAGGCGGTCGACGCCTATGGCCGGATCGATATCCTGGTGAACAATGCGGGGCTCTCGGTCGGCGATCGCATCACCGACTTCGACGAGGCGATGTGGGATCTCAATATCGATGTCGTCCTGAAGGGTGTCTATCTCTGCTCTCGCGAGGTCATCCCGGCGATGGCCGAACGTCGCTACGGTGTCATTCTCAACATCGGATCGGTCAATGGCTTGTTCGCCATTGGAGAATCGGCCTATTCCGCCGCCAAGGCGGGTATGGTCAACCTCACGCAGAACATGGCCATCCACTATGGCGATGACAACATCCGCGTCAATCTCATTGCCCCCGGCACCATCCGCACCCCGATCTGGGACAAACGCCTGGAGGCCGATCCTACCGCTTTCGACCAGCTCACCCCCTGGTATCCCCTTGGCCGGATCGGCGAACCAGATGATGTTGCCAAGGCTGCGCTCTTCCTCTGCTCCGACGACGCCTCATGGATCACCGGCGCCATCCTCCCAGTCGATGGCGGCATCTCCGCCGGCAACTACCGGTTGAACAAGGACCTGCAAGGCGTGCGGGAGAAGCCGGGGCGGTAGGAGCTGCGAGGTCCGAGTCCGGAGTCCGGGGTCCGGAGATTTGAGGTCAACATGTCGTTGACGTCACCTGATGAAGGCGGCTGGAGCGATCAGAAGATCTGCCAGAGAGGTTTCGGGTAGAGGAGTCTCGAAACGTCTATGTCTCTGGAGGTCGAGCGATCTCATCGCCTGGCGAAAAGCCATGGACTTGGCAAACGTACGTTTATCGGGTGACCAAGGCTTGGCCAGCCGACGAACGATATGGTCTGACCAGTCAGGTTCGCCGATCGGCGGTATCGGTTCCTGCGAACATCGCCGAGGGACACGGCCGGAGCGGCGACCGAGCGTTCTTGCACCACCTGTCTATTGCGAGTGGATCGCTCAGAGAACTGGAAACGCTGCTAGAAGTGGCCGACGATGCGGAGTACATTCGAGGTGACCAATTCGAAGAGTTGATGGTCATGTGCGAACAAGCCAGACGCCCGTTACGAGGGTTGATCGCCCATCTGCGAGGAAAGATATGACGACCGATGGAACCATCTCTTCTTCTCCGGACTCCGGACTCTGGACTCCGGACCCACTTCCCGAACACGCCGACGCGGTGGTCATCGGCGCGGGGGCGTTTGGGCTTGGGGTTGGTTTCGCGCTGGCGAACGAGGGGCTGAATAGTGTGTTGGTGCTCGATCAGTTCGAGCCGGGCACGCAAACGTCTGCCCGTGCGGCCGGACTGTTCAAGAACATTCAGGCCAACGAGACCAAGACGAAACTCACACAACGCTCCATCGAGATCGTCAAGGGATTCGAGAAGGCGACGGGCGTTGCCATTCCGTACTGGCAACCGGGAAGTCTTTTTGTCGCGCGGACAACCGCGCATGCCGCGATGGTCGAAGCGGAGATCGAAGATGCAGTCGGGTGGGGGACGAAGGTCGAGCGCCTCGATCGTGATGAGGCCCGCCGCCGTTGCCCCTATGTCGATTCGAGCGATTTTGTCAGCGCGTATTTCATTCAGGACGATCTCTACCTCGAAGAACCGCGTGCGTTGCTCGTCGCGCTGATGCAGGCGGGACGACGCGTTGGCATGGCGACAGCAGGGCATACCCCGGTCACCGGAATCGATGTCAAGCAAGGAGAGGTGCGCGGCGTTCGCACGCCACGAGGGTATGTATCGACTCCCGTGGTTGTCGATGCCGCAGGTGCGTGGGCCCGGATCGTTGGCCGGATGGCCGGCGTCGATGTCAAGATCGAACCGATGCGGCATCAGCTTGGCATCACGGCCACGCTCGACGGTGTCCTGCCCGACATGCCCATCGTACGCATCACCGACGGATCAGCCTATGTGCGCCCGGCCCGCGGCGGTCTCATGTACGGCATCTTCGAGCCTGATCCGCTCCCCTTTGGCCCTCGGCCGGGGCAGGCGATGACATTGGATATGGTGCCGGTCGATCGGGGCGTCTTGCACGAGGCACGTGAACGGATCGTTCGAACCGTGCCCGCCTTGCGAAATGCCACCGACCAGGAGCAACGGGCCGGACTCTTCACCATGACCGCAGACGGCAAGTTCGTTGCCGGACCGATGCCGGGGATTCATGGCTTCTGGGTGATCAGCGGGTGCAACGGGAGCGGATTCTCGATGTCGACCGGACTCGGGGCAACGATTGCGGAATGGATCGTCGGCGGAGCGCCCGAGATCGACCTTTCATTGCTCGACCCGGCCCGCTTCTTCGACCCGGAGATTAGTGACGCCGATCTGCTCGCGAAGTCGACCTGGCAATACGAGAACTACTACACGCCGTTGGGGTGAGAAGCAGGGGAGACACGCCACGACGAGCGTCTCAGGCCCCAGGCCTCAGGACGACAACCGGTCCCGAGTCCGTTGTCCTATCGCGGCGGCTGCATGCCGCGACGAAAGGTGCGCCATAGCCACGCCAGTCCGAGATAGCGGCCGACCCAGCTTGTGTTCCAAAAACGCAAGATCGTTGCGGTCGCCCGCAAGCTCATGGCGATCGGTCCACGGACCAGCGATTGGCGTCCCGCGGCCGCCCCGAGATCGAGCCGAAGCGCGGCTGCATCCAGCAACGCGCAGGTCATGGCCGTTCCTTTGGTCAACGGACGTCGGTTACGGAATGCCATGCTGACTCCTTGCGCGTTCCGCGGGCTGCCGCGGCCCGGGAACTGTGAACGAGGAACAAATTGCAAGATATGTCGTTGACAATCTCTCGCGACCGCCAATAGAATCCCGGCATCGAGCAGATTGTATACACAGTGACGCGACAATACGCACGAACGTTCGAGCGGCGCGTACAAGCGCAAATGAGATTCGTGCATTCAGATCGAGTTGGTGTTCGATTCGAGGAGCGCAGGTGGTTCAGGTAGCAACAGCTTCGAGTTCAGGCGTGCGGCCCGGAGTCGCGGGCACGGTCCAGGTCGAGCACGCAACCAAGTATTACAAGACGAACACCGGTAGCGTGCATGCGCTCGAGGACATCAATCTCGATATCAAGAAGGGTGAGTTCGTCGCGATCGTTGGCCCGTCCGGTTGTGGAAAGAGCACGCTGCTCTGGGCCATCTCGGGTCTGCACGATCTGACATCGGGCAAGATCGTGCTCGATGGCCGCCCGGTGGAAGGCCCCCGACCCGAGATTGGCATGATCTTTCAGGAGGCCAATCTCCTCCCGTGGCGCAACCTGCAAAAAAACATCGAGTTCCCGTTCGAGATCAAAAAGATCGATCCCAAACCCTATCAGAACCGGATCAAGGAGTTGCTCTCCGAGGTTGGGCTCGAAGGATTCGAAACCAAGTACCCGCGTGAGCTCTCAGGCGGTATGCAGCAACGCGCGAGCATCGTGCGTTGCCTGGCGTTCGATCCTGAAATCATCCTCATGGACGAACCGTTTGGCGCGCTCGATGCGTTCACCCGCGACGAGATGAACCTGCTCATCCAGAAGCTCTGGATGGAAACCGGCAAGACGATCATCTTCGTCACGCACAACGTGAGTGAAGCGATTCTCCTGGCCGACCGAGTGGTCGTGCTGACCCCGAGACCGGGGCGCATCGCCCACATCTTCGATATCGATCTTCCCCGCCCGCGCACCATCGAGGAGACGTATTCGCCGCCGTTTATCGAGAAGATTTTCGAGATCAAGGACACCATTATCGAGGGCGAGTACCGGCCCGAGCATGTGGCCGAGCTGACGCGGCGAGTCGCGCGCGTTTCAGCCAGCAAGGTGGGAGAGTAGGTTCGATGTCTGACGTTCTTGGCGACAATATCCCAACGTTTGGAGACAGCAGCGCAGAGAACCAGGAGGTTGGGCTCTCGAACATGTCCGCGCTGGCGGAGACTGGTTTCGCCAGCAATTGGAAGGAAGTCGTGATCCTCTTGCTGGTCGCTTGCGGGGTGATCGGCGGTCTCGAAATCATCGTGCGCGTCTTCGATGTGCCTGCGTACACCTTTCCGGCGCCCAGCGAAATCGGCCGTTCACTGTGGGAGAACTTCCGCTCCCTCTACTGGCCGCATCTGCTGGTGACGCTCAAGGTGCTCTTCATCGGCTACTTCATCGGCGCCTCGATCGGCATCATCCTGGCGGCCGTGATCACCCAGTTCCCCTTCGCCGAGAAGATCGTCACACCCTATATCCTGTTGCTGGTCACGACGCCGATGATCGCGTTGGTGCCGCTGTTGGTGCAGAAGCTCGGTTTTGGCATCCAGCCTCGTGTCATCGCCGTTGCGCTTGCCACTGGTCCGATGGTCATGATCAATTCGGCCACTGGGTTCCGACGGACGGATCTGGCCAAACTCGCCCTTGCCCGCTCGTACGGCGCGAGTACGTTCCAGATTTTCACCAAGGTGCGGTTCCCGCTGGCCTTGCCCATGATCATCGTTGGTCTGATGGTCGGCGCCATCTTCGGGTTGCTGACGGCAGTGGGCGCGGAGATTGTCGGGTCCGGTGAAGGGCTTGGCAACCGCTTGATGTACTACTCGTCGCGCATCCAGATGGCCAACTTCTGGGCGATTATCGTCATTCTCGCAACGCTGGGCATCCTGATCTATGTCATCTTTTATTGGATCGGCAAGCGCTGGGCCAGTTGGCAGGCCTAATCTTCATTTGAATTGAACCGGCGCATCGACGCCGTTCAAGATACGGTTCGACGATGAACCGAGGACACCACGGAATCCGGCGAGCCAGGTGGGCCCGCCAGACGAACAGGAGGTCAAATGAGCCGTTTCGATGAACTCGTACTGGGCGCCTCGCAGCGCCGCTCGTCCCGCCGCCGCTTTATGGCGACGGCTGCCGCCGCTGGCGTCGCAGGCGCGGCGTTGCCGATGTTCGGAGGCCTTGGGCGCTTGAGCGCTTCGGCCCAGGATGCGCGCAACTCGGTTGTCTGGGTTTCTCCTCGCGGAACGCTGGAAGTGCTCGACGACTATCCCTATTGGGTGGGCAAGCAGTTCGGCTACTTCGGTGACATCGATACCCAGCTGCTCCCGGCGATCATGGAGTCGACCTCTTCCGCGAAGAATGTCGCGGACGGTGACGCCGATATGTCGTATGTCTCGCCGGGCGTCTTCACGGACGCGATCACCAACGGCGGTCTCGATCTGGTGTCGGTATTCCAGATGGGCGCCTATGACGTCTTCGACATCGCGCTCCCGAAGGGCAACCCGGAAGGGATCGCCACGCTGAAGGATCTCGAGGGCAAGACGGTTGTGCTCGGAGACATCGGCTGGGCGGCCATCGTCGACCCAATGGTCGTCCAGGCCGGTGGCGATCCGTCGAAGATCAACTATGTGGCAGCTGGTTCCGGTTGGGCGCAGACGCTTCAGGCCGGCCAGGCCGACGCCGCGCTCTCCTGGGAAGGCCTGCGCGCCCAGTGGCTCGCCACCGGGCTCGATTTCGATTATATCCTCGGGTACGAGTGGTCGGTCTTCCCGGCGAACTCGTTCCAGATTCGCCGCAGTGACTTCGAGGATGCCAGCCTGGCAGAGCTCTACACCAACTACCTCAAGGGTTGGGCGATGGGCCTCCAGTTTGGCTATCTGAATCCGGTTGCCGCGACGCAGATCACCATGGCGGCGCCTGAGATTTCGGCGGCGCTCAACGAGACCTTCCAGGACAAGAACGTTGCCGTCCAGTCGCTCATGCAATTGGCCAACGTCTTCCGAGGCGACTGGGACGCCCGCAACGGCGGACAGTGGGGCTGGGCCAGCGTCGAGGGTTGGCAAACCTTCTTCGATGACAGCGCCCAGGCGAGCGGTGGCGATGCCGTCGACGCCACCACGGTCATCTTCAACGATTACGTCGATGGCGCGAATGCCTTCGACGCCGCACAGGTCGAGGCAGACGCTTCCGGCTTCGTGCTCGATCCCGAATTCCAGGCGGTCGCCGACTCGATGGCCGGCGCGGAAGCCACCCCAGCCGGCTGATCGGCTGACGGCCCGGCGTTGCTGACGAAGCGCCGATGAGATGAGCCGGGCGGATTGCCGAACGTGGCTAGTCCGCCCGGCTCTTGCTTGATCAGGACGCCGGGGTGTCGTTACGAGGAGAATCATGGCAACACGAACTTTTCATCACGTTGGACTGCGCGCTTTCGATCCGCAGCCGAACGAGAACTTCGTCGAGGCTACCCGCGTGTGGGTGACCAAGCCGGACGACGACCCACGCAAGATCGAGTGGCTCCGCTATGAGCCGGATAGCTATCTCAGCGAAGAATTCAAGAACTCTCCCCACGTCGCCTACGTGGTCGATGAAATCGAACCCTGGATCGAGGGCAAGGAGATTGCCATCGCACCTTTCGAGGTCGGCGATCCCGCATTCGTGCGGGTTGCCTTTGTCTGGGAAGACGGATGGATTTCAGAGTACATGGCGTTCAAGCCAGGAGTTGCCTGGTTCGATCCCAACGATCAGGGCACTGCTCGGGCCGCAAGCGAGAGCTAGAACCGATTCCACTCGGGAGGAAGGAACCACATGGCCGATCGATTGACTTTTTGCACCAATAGCTACCACACCTACACGCTGGAGGAATGCCTGGCGGGCGCCGCCGCCGCGGGCTACACCAGCATCGAGCTCACCTCGGTGCCCGGCTGGACGGAGCACGTCCGCCGCAATGCCACCGCGGAAGAGCTCGCCTACGTCAAGGATCTCCTGAAGAAGCATGGGCAGACTGCAGTCAGCTTCGCGGGGCACTCCGATCTGGCGTCCGATGCCGGTGTCGAAGAGTTCCGCAAGGCGCTCGATATCGCCCACAAGCTTGGCATCCCCTATGTCACCACCAGCACCGGCGGCCACGACGCCTCATCGCATGGTTCGCTCGACGAGCAGCGCGAGGCATTTCTCGCCCGCATTCGCCCGCTTTGCGACGAAGCCGCGGAGAAGGGCATCACCATCTGCCTGGAAACGCATGGCGGGTTGGTCGCCAACGGCGCCATCTCGGCTGAACTGGTCAAACTGATCGACAAACCGAACATTGGCATCAACTACGATCCCGGCAATGTCATTTTCTACGGTGACACCGATCCCACCGTAGACATCAAGGCGGCGGCGCCCTACGTCAAGCATGTCCACGCCAAGGATCAAATCGGTGGCGCTGGCAAGTGGAACTTCCCTCCGGCCGGTTCGGGCGAAGTCGACTTCTCCAAGATCTTCGCCGCGCTCGACGCCGTCGGCTTCGATGGCCCGGTCTCGGTCGAGATCGAGTTCACCGGCGAGCCCTGGCCGCCCCTGAACGAGGTCGAAGCCGCCGCCAAATCCGCCTACGAGTTCCT